>JAYVCN010000095.1:0-12150 GCA_043749875.1 Candidatus Eiseniibacteriota bacterium
CGGATCACGCGCGAGCGCCAGGATGCGTTCGCGCTGCAAAGCCACCAGCGCGCCATCGCCGCGCGCGAACGGCTGCGCGAGGAGAGGGTGCCGGTGTACCCGGCACCCGGCTACGAGGTCGTGCGCGACGACGTGGGACCTCGAGAAGGCCAGACGTTGGAAGCGCTCGCGAAGTTGAAGCCCTACTTCGATCGTCGTAATGGCACGGTGACCGTGGGCAACAGCTGCCAGATCACCGACGGCGCCGCGGCGCTGCTGGTGGGAGACGACGAGACCGCGAAAGGCTGGCCGACGCCACCGCTCGGCCGCATCCGCAGCTTCGCGTTCGCCGGCCTCTCGCCCGCGCGCATGGGGCTCGGGCCGGTGTTCGCGATGGCCAGGGCGTTGGCGAAGGCGGAGGTGTCGCTCACCGAGATCGAACTGTTCGAGATCAACGAGGCCTTCGCGGCGCAGGTGCTGGCATGCCTCGAGGCCGCGCGCTCGGAGCAGTTCTGTCGCGACGAGCTGGGACTCGACAAGCCGCTCGGCGAGATCCCCGAGGAGCGCTTGAACGTGAACGGCGGCGCCATCGCGCTCGGCCATCCCGTGGGCTCGAGCGGCGCGCGGCTGCTCTTGACGACGCTGCATGAGATGCGGCGCCGGGGCGCGCGACTGGGGCTCGCTTCGTTGTGCGTGGGCGGCGGGCAGGGGGCGGCGTTCGTGCTGGAGCGCCCATGATGCAGGTGTTCAGGGTCGAGCGACGCGACGGCGGGCTCGCGCACCTGGTGATGGACCACCCGGCGCGCAAGTTGAACGTGCTCGACGCCGACGCCGTTGCCTCGTTGGAGGCTGCGCTCCTCGACCTCGAATCTTCGCCTCCTCAAGGCGTGCTCGTGCGAAGTGCCAAGCCGGGCAGCTTCATCGCCGGTGCCGACGTGGAGGCGATCGGCGCGCTCACGAACGCCGACCAGGTGCACGCGCTGGTGCGGCGCGGCCAGAGCGCGTACGCGCGGCTCGCAGCACTCCCGTGCCCGACCGTGGCCGCCATCGATGGCGTGTGCCTGGGTGGCGGCACCGAGCTGGCACTGGCGTGCGATTCGCGCGTCGCCGCAGAGGAGGCGCGCACGCAGATCGGCCTGCCCGAGGTGAATCTGGGAATCCTTCCGGCGTGGGGCGGGACGACAAGATTGCACCGATTGATCGGGCTGCCCGCGGCACTCGACATGATCCTCACCGGCCGCTCACTCGATGCGCGCCGCGCCGAGAAGGCAGGCCTGATCGCGCGCGCCGTGCCGGCCGCGTGGCTCGTCGAGCGCGCTGAGGCGCGGCTGTCCGAACTCGCCAGCCGCCCGAAGGCCAAACGCCGCGACCGCTTCAAACCGCGCGACTTCATGGCGTGGTTCATGAGCCACACGGCGTTCGGGCGCTCGCTCGTGTTCCGCGGGGCGCGCAAGAGCGTCCTGGCGCGCACCGGCGGCAAGTACCCCGCGCCGCTCGCGGTGCTGAGCGTGCTCGAGCTGACGGCCGGGCGCTCCGTCGAGGTGGGTCTCGCCGCAGAGGCCGACGCCGCGGCGCCGCTGGTCGTGGGCGGCGTGTGCAAGAACCTGGTGCGCATCTTCCGACTGTCGGAATCCGCCAAGCGCGCGAACGTGATCGCCGACCCCGCGGTGAAGCCCGGGGCGGTGAACCACATGGCGTTGATCGGCGCCGGCGTGATGGGCGCCGGCATCGCCGAGCTGGCATCGCGGAACGGCATCGACGTACGCATGCGGGAACTCAAGGCAGAAGCACTTCAGAAAGCGCTGCAAGCCGTGCGCACGGTGATCGACGAGCGCTGGCGCAGGAGGAAGGAGTCCCGCCGTGAAAAAGACGCCCAGATGGCACGCGTGCTGCCGACGCTCGACCTGACCGGCATGGGGCACGCCGACTTCGCGATCGAAGTGGTGGTGGAGGACTTGGACGTCAAACGCCGCGTGTTCGCCGAGCTCGAGGTGCGCGTGCCGCCCGGCGCGCTGCTCGCGTCCAACACCAGCAGCTTGAGCATCAACGCGCTGGCGCAGGGTCTGCTCCACCCCGAGCGGTTTGTCGGATTTCATTTCTTCAATCCCGTGCACAAGATGCCGCTGGTCGAGGTGATCCGCGGCGAGAAGACGTCCGACGCCGCGCTGGTGACCGCCGTGGGCCTGGCGCGCAAACTCGGGAAGACGCCGGTGGTGGTGAAGGACTCGCCCGGCTTCGTGGTGAACCGCGTGCTGATGCCCTACCTGCGCGAGGCGCTGCATCTGTTGGAGGAGGGCTACACCGTGCCCGACATCGACGAGGCCATGCGCCGCTTCGGCATGCCCATGGGCCCGTTCGAGGTGGTGGACGAGGTCGGACTCGACGTGGCGTACAAGGTGGCGGGCGTGCTGTCGAAGGCGTTCCCCGAGCGCATGCAGCCCTCGCCCGCACTGGAGAAGATGATCGCGGCCGGGAAGCTGGGGAAGAAGAGCGGCACCGGGTTCTATCGCCACAAGGGTCGCTCGCGTAAGCCCGACCGCTCGGTGCGCGGATTGTTGGGGCTACATCAGGCGCGGCATCCCAAGACGATCGACTCGCTCGCCGAGCGCATGGTGCTGGCGATGATCAATGAGTCCGCGCGCTGCGTGGAGGAGGGCATCGTCGCGGGCCCCGAGCAGGTGGACCTGGCGATGGTGTTCGGCGCGGGCTTCCCGCCGTATCGCGGCGGCGTGCTGCGCCACGCGGATGCGTACGGGCTCCAGATGGTCGTGGACCGACTACGCTCGCTGCGTGCCGAGAAGGGTCCGCGCTTCGAGCCATGCGCGCTGCTGGTGAACAAGGCGGAGACGGAGAAGACGTTCACGGGGACGCTGGGGGAGACGTTCACGGCAAGGTGAAGACTGAAGTGAGTCGCGGCGAATAATGGAAAATTCGCTTGACGACCTTCGGGGCCTCACCTCTGCGAATCCCGTGACTCGCAGGGGAATCGCGCCCCAGCCCGCGCAGCGTCGGCGCCTACGGCGCAACGCAGCGGTGAATCGCAAAGTTCTCGTTCCCGCTTGCGTTGTGTGCCCAGCGAGTCAGCACGAGCCCCGCGAACTCGCGTGGTAAGAATTGGAATTGCCCCCGCGATGCGTACACGCCCTCGCGGAATCCCACCCTGAACGACTTTTCGTTCGGCCATCTGAGCAACGACGTTGTCTGGAGCAGTTACATCGCCGCCGAGTCTCGCGAGACCGCCGACACCGCCAAGACCCTCGCCCTGCTCGCCGAGGTGGATGAGCGCAAGCTCTACTTGCCGGCGGGGTACGGCTCGATGGCCGACTACTGCGCGCGCAAACGGGGCATGAGCGAGGACATGGCCTGGCTGCGGATCCGCGTCGCACGCACCGGCCGGCAGTTCCCCGCCATCTTTCCGGCTTTGGCGGACGGTCGGCTGAACCAAACCTCCGTGCTTCTCCTCGCGCCGAAACTGACCCCGGACAACGCCGAGGAGCTGCTCGCGGCCGCGGCCGGGAAATCGAAAGACGAACTCAAGCTCCTGCTTGCCGAGCGCTTCCCGCGGCCGGACCTGCCGACAATGGTCGAGCCCCTCGCCATGGATTGTGAGACCGAGGCCGCGCCGACATCTCAACTGGGTCTAGACCCAGTAGGTACCTTCGAGAGGCCGAAAATGACCATTTCGACGGGACCACTTCGGGTGCGCGCGAAGGTCGAACCGCGCTCCGCCGGCCGGTACACGCTGCAGTGCACCGTGGACAAGGAGACGAACGAGCTACTGCGCTATGTCCAGTCGCTGCTCGGTCACACGGTGCCTCCGGGCGATGTCGCGGAGATCCTCAAGCGTTCGTTGCGTGTGCTGGCGCATGAGCTCGAGAAGCAGAAGTTCGGCAAGTGCTCGCGACCTGGCAAGCGGCGCGGCAGCAAGAACCCGCGCTACATCCCGCTTGAGGTGAAGCGCGCCGTGTGGGAGCGCGATGGCGGTCAGTGCGCGTTCGTGGGCACGGGCGGCAAGCGGTGTGACGCGCGCTCGCCACTGGAATTTGATCATGTGCACCCCGTCGCGCGTGGCGGACAGGCGACCGTTGCTGGTATCCAGCTGTTGTGCCGCGCTCACAATCAATACGCTGCTGATCGGGCACTCGGCGCAAGGTTCATGGAGGGAAAGCGTGAGCAGGCTCGCGAGCGGAGCCTGAAGGCCAAGGCGGAAGCGAACGCGATTGCGCATGAACGAGAGCAGGAGCGTGCACAAGCCGCAGCCGAAGCCGCAAGCCAGCAAGAGGTCATCCCGTGGCTGCGCGCGCTCGGGTGCAACCTCGAGACGGCTCGGAATGCGGCGACACGATGCCAAGGCATGGTCGGCGCACCGCTGGAGAGACGCGTGTTCGTCGCGTGTCAGGGGCTGGGGCCGCGTGGCACACGACGGGCATTGCCGGTGTCGAGCAGTTCGGCATGACGGCGCCTGCCTTCTGTGAATCCCCACCCCCTCCTCCCGCGTCCAAAGGCCCCCGCGGCCCGTGTGCCGCGGCGCTTTCCCCCGTGCCGAGCCCCGCTCGTGCGGGTGACACCCCTTGGCCGGTCGCCGGCCGTGAGGAGGTTCGATGCAGCCCCAGTTGAAGTTGGTCGCCGGAGAACCGCAGCCGCTCCTGCCAGTAACACCCGACCCTCCCGCACCGCCGCCGGAAGACGCCCATCTGCTCGACGCCTACTCCGAAGCGGTCGCCGGCGCCGTCGAACGCGTGTCACCGTCGGTCGTGAAGATCGACGTCGAGCACAAGGGCCGCCAGGGTGGTGGCTCGGGCTCGGGCTTCGTGTTCACCACCGATGGCTTCGCGCTCACGAACAGTCACGTGGTGAACGGAGCGGTGGCCATCAAAGTAATGCTGGCCGATGGTCGGCGCGTGCCGGCCACGCTGGTGGGAGATGACCCCGACACCGACCTCGCCGTGGTGCGCATCTCGGCCGATGGGGTGCCGGCGGCGGTGCTGGGGGTCTCGAGCACATTGCGGGTGGGGCAGGTGGCCATCGCCATCGGCAACCCGTTCGGCTTCCACGCCACGGTCACTGCCGGCGTGGTGTCGGCACTCGGTCGTTCGCTGCGCGCCCAGTCCGGGCGGCTGATCGACGACGTGCTGCAGACCGACGCGTCGTTGAACCCGGGTAACTCCGGCGGGCCGCTGGTCAACTCGCGCGGCGAGGTGATCGGTGTCAACACCGCCATGATCCTGCCGGCGCAGGGCATCTGCTTCGCCATCGCCGTGGACCTCGCCAAGTTCGTGGCCACGAGCCTGATTCGCGACGGCCGCATCGTGCGCGGTTGGATCGGCGTGGGCGGGCAGAACGCCAAGTTGCGCCGCCATCTGGTGCGGCGGCACGAGCTGCCGCGCGATTCGGGCGTGCTGGTGCTGTCGGTCGAGAAGGGCAGCCCGGCCGAGCGCACGGGGCTGCGCGAGGGCGACGTGATCGTGTCCCTCGCGGGCAGGCCCGTCGCGGGCGTGGATGACTTGCACAAGCTGCTCACCGGGAACGCGGTCGGGGTGCGCGCGCCCATCACGGTGCTGCGTAACTCCGAGCACCTGACGCTCGAGGTCGAGCCGGTGACGCGGGCTTCCGGATAGCGGCGACTGGCGTTGCTGCAGCAATGACGCGCTGCCTAGTCGCCGGCAGCTCGACCATGGGCAAGGCAAAGCGCCCGGCGGGAGGTCTCGCCGGGCGCTCTTTTCCAGCGGCGGGCCTTGCCTTTCCCGCTGCCGTGCCTTGTGTGTACTCGGGCGGGACCGCTCTCTCCTTCGGTCCCGCGGCGCCACCCTCGCTCGAGGTGACGCATGTTAAGACGCCGGACGGTGCCCAAAGGTTTCACTGAGCCCCATGAATCGACATATCCCTGAACCTCACCGCACGAACGCTGGACTTCCGGGCACCAGTGATGAACAAAGACGCCCGGTGAGTGAACTTCACCGGGCGTCCTGCATTGGTGCAGCTGTTCAGGAGACCGGCCCGGGAACTGGACCTTGGTCTGCCTGGTTGCGTCTGCCTGACTGCCGCTCAGGCCGGGCGTGGACTCGGCTCGCCGAGACCCCCGATGCCTGGCTCGTCGGCCGCCGTCACCGGTGCCGAGGCGCTCGGTGGCGGCGCGTCGAGTTCCGAGGGGCGCGGCATGGGTTCCAGCTTCTCGCCGCGCAGCGCGCGGTCCATCTGGTCGCCGTCGATCGTCTCGCGCTCGAGCAGGGTGTTGGCCAGCAGGTGCAACTTGTCGAGGTTCGCTCTGAGCAATTGGAGTGCCTGCTCGTGCGCGCGCTCGATCATCTCGCGCACCTCCAGGTCGATGAGCTGCGCGGTCGCTTCGCTGTAGTCCTTGGAGCTGGTGATCTCCTTGCCGAGGAAGATCATGTCCTCGCGCTTGCCGAACGTGAGCGGACCCAGCTTGTCGCTCATGCCGAAGCGCGTGACCATGGTCCGCGCGATGTTGGTGGCCTGCTCGAGGTCGCCCGCGGCGCCGGTGGTGAGGTGCTCGAACACCACCAGCTCCGCGGCGCGGCCGCCCATGGCGTGGCACAGCCTGTCTTGCAATTGCCGCTTGGAGTGATTGTGCCGCTCCTCGTTGGGCGCGTACGCCGTCACTCCCAGCGCACGGCCGCGCGGGATGATGGTGATCTTGGTGACCGGGTCCGATCCCGGCAGCAACCACGCCACCAGAGCATGTCCCGCCTCGTGGTATGCCGTGGTCTTCCGCTCCTGCTCGGTCATGACCAGACTGCGGCGCTCGAGGCCCAACGTCACCTTGTCCTTGGCGTCGGTGAAGTCGCGCAGCGAGACCTTCTTGTGATTGCGCCGCGCAGCCAGCAGGGCGGATTCATTCGCGAGGTTCGCGAGGTCCGCCCCGGACATGCCAGGCGTCTCTCTTGCCACCAGCTTCAAGTCGACATCCTCCGCGAGCGGGATCTTCCGCGTGTGCACCTTCAAGATGCCTTCGCGCCCGCGAACGTCCGGCCAGTCGACGACGATCTGCCGGTCGAAGCGGCCGGGCCGCAGCAGCGCTGGGTCGAGTACGTCGGGACGGTTCGTTGCCGCGACGATGATCACGCCTTCGTTGGACTCGAACCCGTCCATCTCGACCAGCAACTGGTTCAGCGTCTGCTCACGCTCATCGTGCCCGCCGCCGAGGCCCGCGCCGCGATGGCGACCGACAGCATCGATCTCGTCCACGAAGATGATCGCGGGCGCATTGCGCTTACCCTGTTCGAAGAGATCTCTTACGCGCGACGCCCCGACCCCGACAAACATTTCGACAAAGTCCGACCCCGACATGCTGAAGAACGGTACGCCCGCCTCGCCGGCGACGGCTTTCGCGAGCAGCGTCTTGCCCGAGCCCGGCGGGCCCAGCAGCAGCGCTCCCTTGGGAATGCGTCCACCCAGGCGCTGGAACTTCTGCGGTTCCTTCAGGAACTCGATGATCTCCTGCAGTTCCTGCTTGGCCTCGTCGCAGCCCGCCACGTCCTTGAACGTGACGCGCGTCTGCGACTCCATCAGCACGCGCGCCTTGCTCTTGCCGAAGCGCATCGCGGCCGAACCGCCGCTCTGCATCTGGCGCAGCATGAACATCCAGGCGACCAGGAACAGCAACAGCGGCAGCCACGTGAACAGCACCGACAGCCAGTTGATGCCCGGCGCCTGCACGGTGATGGCGGCGTTCGGATTGGCGGCGCGCGCTTTATCCGCGAGCGTGGCGCCGTCACCGAGGAAGTTGGTCTTGAAGCTCTTGATGCTCACCGCGTGGCCGGCGATGGTCTCGTTGGCCTCGGCATGCAGGTCGCCCAGCACGGTGCGCGTCTCTTCCACGAACGTCGCGCGCTCGATGTTGCCCTTCTCGACCTCCTGCACGAAGCGCGTGTAGGGGATGTCGATGCGCTGTGAGGTGAGCAGGTTGCCCGCGTACATCCGGTACGCGATCATCGACAGCAGCAGCACGAGCGCCCAGAAGGCCATGGTGCGAAACGGCCGGCCCGGCGGTGAGGGCAGCTGCGGCCCGCGGCCGCCACCCTTGTCGCCACGCGACCCTCGGCCGCGCTTGTCGTCGTCGTCACCATCCTTGCGGAAGATGTTCACGCTCTTATGCCTCCTCGAGAACGCCCACGTAGGGCAGGTTACGGAATCGCTCGGCGGCATCCATGCCGTACCCGATCACGAACTCGTCGCCGATCGCCCATCCCTTGTAGTCCACCGGGACAGTGATCTTCCGGCACGGCGCCTTGTCGAGAAGCGTCGCCACTTGGATGCTGGCGGCCCCGCGGGATTCGAGAAGATCGAGGATGAACTTCACACTCCGCCCGGAATCCACGACTCCTTCACAAAGAACGACGTGCCGGCCACGGATATCGGTCCGCAGATCCATGATCAGCTGCACGTTACCGCTCGACATCGTGCCGGAGCCGTAGCTCGCGACCGCGAGGAAGTCCATCTCGATGTCGAGCGGCGTGGCGCGCGCCAGGTCCATCTGGAACATGCACGCACCCTTCAATACCCCCACGAACAACGGCATCTTGCAGCCGGCCAGGTCCCGCGCCAGTTCGAGCCCCATCTCGCGCACGCGCTCGTGGATCTGGGCGGCGGTGAACAGCACACGCAGGGTGGGCTCGGTCTGCACGTCAGGGCGAGAATCCGACATGGAGGCTCCTGATGATGTCGTGCCGCGATTGCGCCGGGATCAACGGCGTGCGGTCGTGGAGTGTCTTCCGTCGGTGTTGAGCGGGCCCGAAGGACGTGAAGTCGGACAATTTCGGGCGCGCACCCGCCGGTCAGACAGTCTAGCATCGGGCGGGCCAGCGCGCCGGGCTGCCGACCCGGTTCGGCCCGCGGAGTCTCCCGGCCGCATGAATCGCAGTTGGTTGTGTTCCGCCACCCCCCGACAGCCATTCGGGAGCGGAACCTCGAACCGGGATCTCCGGTCAGATACCGCCCGGAGGAGCGGTGCCAGGTGGCGCGAAGTCAGCCCGGGTGCTGACCCGCCGGTCGGGCCGAGCAGCCGCCAGGCGCGGCGCAGCACCAGCGTGCGCACGGGCGGCGCGAGCTTGGCGAGCGCTTTCAGATCCAGCGCTGGCCCCGACGCTCCGACGAGCAAGCGGTCGAGCGCGCGAGCTGCTGCGCGCGCGAGCGTACGCTCGACTGCGGCCAGCTCGCTCGCCAGCGCCGACGCCCGCCGTGCGAGCCCGGCGCGGCGTGCGGCGGGGTTCTCACCCGGGCGT
This sequence comes from Candidatus Eiseniibacteriota bacterium, assembly GCA_043749875.1. Classification (GTDB taxonomy): domain Bacteria; phylum Eisenbacteria; class RBG-16-71-46; order RBG-16-71-46; family RBG-16-71-46; genus JAIOPA01. The sequence goes on from JAYVCN010000095.1 coordinate 9,222, forward strand.
GCTGCGGGAACGCCGACGGCGTCGAGCAGCGCGGGCACCACCGCGTGGCGGACGCGGTTGCGCGCGTAAGCCGCCGAAGCGTTGCTCGCGTCCTCGCGCCAAGCGATCCGATGCTGCGTGAGATCGCGCTCGACGTCGGCACGTGTCGCGTGCAGCAGCGGCTTCAGCCACGCGCCGTGGCGTGCGCGCATGCCGGCGGCGCCGGTCAGGCCGGTGCCGCGCGCGAGGCGCAGGAGCAGCGTCTCCAATTGGTCGTCGGCCGTGTGGGCCGTCGCGATCGCCGCCGCGCCGCAGGCGCGGAAAGCTCCCATGAGAAACTCGCGTCGCAGTGTGCGCAGCCCCGCCTCGCCCGTGAGCCCGCGATTGCGCATGCGCGCAGCACAATCCCAGCGCGCCGCGGTGAGCGGGAGTTGTTGCAAGCGCTCGCAGAGCTCGCGCACGTGGAGCAGATCCGCGTCTGCGTCCCGCCCGCGCAGGCCGTGGTGCAGATGCGCGGCGTGCAACTCGAGCCCGAACTCGCGTGCGAGCGAAGCCAGCGCCACGAGCAGCGCGGTGGAGTCGGCGCCGCCGCTGACCGCCACGAGCAGCTTGGCGCCACGTGGGAGCCGGCAGGGGCCGCGGAGGGCTCGTCGCAGGACTGGCTCGAGCCGGCGGAGGCGCATGGAAACCCGCGGGGAAAGTGGTGGCGGCGGAGGGATTCGAACCCCCGACACAGGGATTATGATTCCCCTGCTCTACCAACTGAGCTACACCGCCATGAGGACTTGCCGAGCCTCATGGCACGCATGGGGCCCGTCGGACCAGCGAAGGTAGGAAGCGCCCGAAGGGCTGTCAAGCGCGGTTGGGATGCGCCGCCATCCACTGCCACACCACGCGCATCGCCCACAGGTCATCGGCGTTATAGCGTCCGACCTCGGCGAGCAGGCGCTCGCGCTCGGCGGGGTCGGCGGTCTCGTAGGCGCGCTGCAATTGCGCCGTGCTCCATGCCGCGTCGGCGTTGGGATTGGACCACTTGAAGCCAAGCCATGGCGCCACGAACTTGATCGACGTCGAGCGCAGCGGCAGTCGCACCGAGCGTTCGAGCGCGTGGTGCAGGTCGAACATCGCGCCGGAGGCGCGAATGCGAGAAACAAACTCTGCAGGCGCACCGTGGCGTGTGATGTAGCGCTCGAGCCACATCGGTTCGGCGTTGTGCCAGTGCACCCACACGGCGTCGGGATGCTGGTGGAACACCGCGAGCGCGCGCGCCACGAAGCGCTGCCAGGCGTCGCGATCGCCCGCGGCGGTGAGTTCGGCCAGCACGGTCTCTGCGCGTGGCTCGCCGCTCTCCACCGCCAGCCCCCACAGGTAGACGGGCACGGTGGCCAGCTCGCCGTTCGAATCCGACTCGACGTCGAACACCGGTGTGCGCTCGCGCGGCAGGCCGGCGTCACGCAGCCACACCGGCGCACCGGTCGCGAACGCGCGCGCCTCGGCCAGCAGCAGCGGCGCGTGCGCGCGCAGGTCGTGGTGGCGGAAGCTCTCCGGCGTGCGCGCGGCCAGTTCGTCATAGGTCCGCACCCCTTCGGCATGCAACAGCTCGGCACGCGCACGCGTCACCGAGGGCACCACCTCGATCCGATGCTCGGCCTCGGCGCGGTCCCAGCAGTGGGTGTAGTGCGCGCAGTGCTGGCAATGCGAGTGCGCCAGCAGCAGGTCCGGCTCCGGGGCATCGCCCAGCAACTCCAATGTGCGCGCAGTGAGGCTTTGCAACGCCTCGTCAGGCTCGGCGGCGACCTCGACCACCTGGCCGAGGCCGTTCACGATCTCGAGGCGCACGACTTCACGGCCCGACAACTGGCGCGCGAGCCAACCTGAAAACGCCACGCGCACCCGGTTCTCGCGCTTCTTCTCGGGCCGGTGCGCGAGCCGCACGTCACGGATCACCAGCGCTTCGCCCTCGCGCAGGATGAACGCAGGTGTGGCGGTGTAGCGTCCGTCCGCGGACACGAGCACCGGGCGCCGCAGCGGCAGGTTCGTCTCGCGCAGCAGCCGCACGGTCTCTGCGGCGGCTTCGTCGAACGACACGCCGGGTCGCAGCACCGGGCTCGCGAGCCCGGGCACGCCGGCCGCCGCCGCATCCTCGAGCGTGTGGCTCCGATCGCCGAGCATGTCGTCGTGCTCGCTGCGCGCCGCGGCGTGCTCGCGCGCGTGCTCCGACAGCCACAGCCGCCGCTCGCAGTCGAGCAGTCGCTTGAGCGCCCCGCCCGTGACGCGCGCGGGTGGCATTAGAGCTTTCCGCGCCTCCGGCGCGGGCCGAGCGCTACGCCAGCAACGGTGAGCGCGCTCAGCCGGCGGCCTTGGGCGTGGCCTCGGCGGACGCTTCGGGCGCGGCCACCGGCGCCGGCGGCTCGTCCTGAGGCCGGATGCGGAAGATGCGCGACAGCTCCGAGCGCAGCTGGCCCTCGTCGAGCCGCGAATAGAGTACGCCGCGGTACGCCACCGAGATGGCGCCGGTCTGTTCACTGACCACGATCACGGCGACGTCGGTCTCTTCAGATAGCCCCAACGCCGCGCGGTGACGCGTTCCGAGGGAGATGGCCGTGAGCGGGTTCGAGGACAGCGGCAGGATGCACGAGGCCGCCACGATGGTGTCCTCTCTTATGATCACCGCGCCATCGTGCAAGGGAGATCCGGGGCTGAACAATGTGACGAGCAACTCCGCCGACACCTTGGCGTCGATGCGCGTGCCGGTCTCGACGAAGTTGCGCAAGCCCACGTTTCGCTCCATCACGATCAGCCCGCCGTGGCGGCGCTGCGCCAGGTTCTCCACCGCGCGGATCACCTCGCCCAGCACGCCGTAGTTCTCGCCGCGCAGGAAGTTGCGGAAGTAGCGCGTGCGGCCGAACTGCGCCAGCGCGTGCCGCAGCTCGGGCTGGAACAGGATGAC
>JAYVCN010000096.1:0-4184 GCA_043749875.1 Candidatus Eiseniibacteriota bacterium
CGAGCGCCATCTCGATCTTGCGCTCGACGGGAAGCTCGAGCGCGGCGGGATCGAACAGTTGTAGGTCGCCCACGAACTCGCCGCCGGTCTCGCCCGGCAGCGGTGCCCCGTTCGCCTCGTCGGGCGTGGCAAAGCCCGCCAGCGCCACGGCGCGGCGCGCGAGGTCGTCGAGCCCGGCGCTCGTAAGATCGGTGCCCGAGGCGAAGCCCACGGCGCCACCGACGATGGCGCGCACGCCCAGCGCCAGCGTGCCGCTCTGCTTCAAGGTGTCCACCGCGCCGCCGTGCACCCGGACCGTGAACGCGCGCGAGCTCTCGGCGCACGCGTCGGCGACCTGCGCGCCGTGCGCGCGCGCGCGTTCCAGCACCTGCGCGCACAGCGACTGGAGCTGCTCAGGAGCCGCGTGGCGCGCGTTCATACCGCCGTGCCGCCCACGGTGATGCCGCTGAAGCGCACGGTCGGCTGGCCAACGCCCACCGGCTTCCATTGGCCGTCCTTTCCACATGAACCAGTCGTGCCGTCGATCAACAGATCCGTCGCCACGCCGTCGATCTTGAGCATCGCGTCGTTGCCGTTGCCGGCAAGCGTGGCGTTGCGCACCGGGTAGGTGAGCTTGCCGTCCTCGATCTGCCAGCCCTCCGTGACCTGGAACGAGAAATTGCCGTCGGCCGGGTTCACCGAGCCGCCGCCGAGCCTCTTGCAGTAGAGCCCGCGTTTCACGTCAGCCACGAGCGCGTCGGGTGCCAAGCGCCCCGGTTCGATATAGGTATTGGTCATGCGGCACAGCGGGTAGTCGCGGTATGAGGCGCGGCGGCCGTTGCCGGTGGGGCGGTTGCCAGTGAGCAACCCGTTCAATCGGTCCCACAGGTAGCCCACCAGCACGCCGTCCTCGACCAGCACCGTGCGCTGGGCGGCGGTGCCCTCGTCGTCGACGCGGAACGAGCCCCGGCTGTAGGGAACGAGCCCCGAGTCGACGATGGTCACGCCGCGGGCCGCGACCTGAGTCCCCATCTGCGTGGCGCGGATGGAGGTCTTCCTGCGAATGGTGTCGCCTTCCATGCTGTGCCCGAAGCACTCGTGCACCATGACGCCACCCCAGCCGTTGCACACCACCACCGGGTAGGAGCCCGCCTCGGGCTCGCGCGCGGACAGCAGCAGCACGGCACCCGATGCGGCTTCGAGCGCCACCGCCTCGGGCGTGCGCTCGTCGGCGTAATAGCTCGCCTCGACGCAGCCGCCCGCCGCCGCGAAGCCTTCCTGGCGTTGGTCGCCCTCCAGCGCCAGCGCGGACACCACGAGCCGCGACAGGTGCGTGCGGTCCTCCGCCCACACCCCGTCGCTGTTCGCCACCAGGTACGACTTGGCGGAGGTGGCGAACGAGGCCGACACCTCGCGCACGCGCCCGTCGTGCGAGCGCGCGGCGGAGTTGGCGCGGCGAAGCAACTCCACCTTGCGCGCCTCGTCGAGCGCCAGCGTGGCGGGGTGGTGCAGCGTGAATGGCGCCGCGGCGTCGGCGACGCGGAACGCGAGCGGCACGCCGCCGGGCCCGGTGGCCGCGGGCGGCGCTTCGCGCGCGATGCGGGCGGCGACGCGCGCGGCCTCGCGCAGCGCGTCGGGCGCGAAGCCGTCGGCGTAGGCGTAGCCGGTCTGCTCGCCGCGGATCGCGCGCATGCCCACACCCTGCAGCACGGAATAAGACGCACTCTTCAGCCGGTCCTCATCGAGCGAGAAGCCGGTGACGATGGCGTGCTCGGCGTACAGGTCCGCGAACGTGGCGCCCGAGGCGCGGGCCAGCCCCAGCAGCTCGGCGGCGAGCTCGCGCGGGAGCAACGCGGACAGTTCAGGCAGTGGCGTTTCGGTCGGCATGGGATGGCCAGCAATGTAGCAGGGGGCAGCGCCGCATGTCCCGATGCCACCTGTGCTACGTATTCCTCCATGGACACGAAAAAGCTGATCTGGTTCGGAGCGATCGTCGGCTCCACTCTGGGCGGCTGCGTGCCCGGCTTGTGGCACGCGTCGGTGTTGTCACTCATGGGGCTGCTGTTCTCGACGCTCGGCGGTCTCGCGGGCATCTGGCTCGCATGGCGACTCACGCGCTGAACGGGCCGCGCTCGCGAAACTCTCAAGCAGACTCGTGCTCCGACCACCGTTGAGATCCCGTACATCTGGAGGCCACGCCATGACTCATCCCATCTCGACCGCACGCTGGGTGTTCGCGCCGGCGGGCGCTCGCGCGTGGACCAGGCGTGCGCGCTTCGCGCTGGCGGCGCTGGCGGTGCTCGTGTTCGCGGCCACCCCTGCGCGGTCCGCGACCGCGCCGCTCCTCACGCCGCCCGCGGCGCCACGCTTCAAGGTGCAGGATGTGCAGGGCCACACCCTGGAGCTGGCCGAGCTGCTGCGCCACGGGCCGGTGTTGCTCGATTTCTGGGCCACGTGGTGCACGCCGTGCGTGCAGGCGCTGCCCGAGCTTGAAGCCCTGCATCGCCGCTACGGGCCGCTTGGGCTCACCGTGGTGGGCGTATCGGTGGATGGACCACGCAACTTCGCCAAGGTGCGGCCGTTCGTGGCCAGCCGTGGACTGACGTTCGCGATCGTGCTCGACCGCGACGGCCGGCTGCAGCAGTCCTACCAGGTGCTCGCGGCGCCCACGGCGGTGCTGATCGACACGTCGGGCGCCATCGTGCAGGTGCGCACCGGCTACCGGCCGGGCGAGGGCGCGAAGTTCGAGGACAGCATCCGTGCGCTGCTGCCGGAGCCGAAGACGCCGTGATGCGGGCTCGACGCGCGGCCCGCTTCGGACTCCTGTTGCTCGCCGTGCTGTGTGCTCCGGCGGCCGCGCAGGTGAGTGGTACGAACCTGCTGCTCGGCCAGGTCGGGAACCAGCCGGGCCTCACGCCGCGCAACCGGCAAGACGTCTATGACGAGTTGAACCTCGACGGCAGCTTCGGCCAGGCACACGTCGGAGTGAGGTTCGAGACCGACAGGAACAGCGAACAGTTGAACCCTTACGCGGGCATCACGCAGCGCTGGGTGGACTGGAGTGACGGCGCCGGGCGCGTGCGCGTCGGCAACTTCTATACGCTCATGGGCCGTGGGCTGCTGCAGCGCGCGTTCGAACTGCCGGGCGTTGTGCTCGATCCGATCGGCCTGCGCTCGCGTTTCGCGTTCGCCCGCGACATCGACGGCGCGCTGGCCGAGTTCACCGCCGGCCCGCTGCACGCGCAGGCGTTCAGCGGCACCGCCAATGCCGGCGAGAACTCGCTCGCTGCCGAGCAGGTGGGTATCCCGCGCTACTCGGGGCAGCTTTCCGGCGCGGAGCTCACGAGCAGCGCCGGCGCGAACGCACGGCTCGGGGCGGCGTATGTGCGCAATAATTCCGGGCTCTCGCCGCAGGAGGAATCCGGCAGCGGGTTCGTGGACGTGGATCCGCTCGGCGTGCTCGGCGTGCACACGGTATCGCTGCCGTTGTATTTCGAATATGCACAAACGAACGGCAGTGTCGCCGACTGGCGGAAGCTGCGCCGAGGCGGCGGCACACCGCACGCGCTGTACGCGAGCAGCGGGCTCCTGTGGCGACGCCTCGGACTCTCGGCCGAGTGGAAGGACTATGCGGGCTTTCGCAGGGGCACGAACGACCCGCCCTCGCTGGTGCGCGAGCAGACGTACGCGCTCTTGAACCGCAACACGCACGTGCTGGATGCCGGGCTCGAGAGCGGTTACCAGCTCGAGGCTTCGTACGGCTTGAGCGATGCGGTCACCGCAACGGCGAACGTGAGCCGCGCCGACGGCGCGCGGCTGAATCGCTATCGCGAACGCTTCGTCGAGCTGCGCTTCGCCCCGTCCGATCGGCGCGCGTGGGAGGGCGCCGTGTTCTACGATCAGGGGGAGGACCGCGTCTCGGCGCTGGCCAATAATCGCGTGCTGGGTGGGACCGGCGGGCTGCGGCTCCGCGCCGGTTGGTCCGGCCGCGTCGACCTCGAATTCCAGCGCGCGAACCAGACCCACGGCGCGCTCCCGGCCACCCGGTTCGAGGACCTGTATGCCGCCCTGGTCGTGTCCCGCGCCGGACGGGGGAGCGCGGCGGTGGTGTGGGACCGCACGTCAGACCCGCTGGTTCGCTCGGTGTTCAGTGGCGGCGGGGCCTACCTCCACCTCGTGAACGTGGTGCTGGGCGCCGAGCTCTC
>JAYVCN010000097.1:0-6518 GCA_043749875.1 Candidatus Eiseniibacteriota bacterium
GGCCCGGCAACTCGCGGCCGGGCAGCAGGCGCGAGGCGAGCGCCAGCAGCAGCGGGTAGCCATGGTGTGCCGGGGAAGGGCCGCGAGTTCCGGCGAGGAGGTCCTCCGCCATGCGCACGTAGAGACCGGAGTCCATGGTGAGACCGCTGCTGCGCAGCGCCAGTTGTACGCGCAGCAACAGCGCCACCAGCAGTGCCGTGCCGAGCAGCCACGCGTCGAGGCGCCGCGAGGGCGGCTGGGGCGGGACTTGGAGCGGAATCTGGGGCGGAATCTGGGGCTGAATCTGGGGCGTGCGAGCCATGTCAAAGCAGACTAATGGCTTCGGGCGTCGCTCGCACCCAAAGCCTGAGCCGGCCCGGGCAACTGAGTCTGCGACATTGCCCCGCGCGGCGCGCTGCGGCACAATGCCGGCCAGCCTGCCAGGGAGGCGGGCCAGAGGGCGCGGTCTCCCCGGCCGGTCTTGCCTTGGGAGTGGCCTCGACCCGGCCACTCTCGCCCATGGAACCGGGGTCGCAGGTGAATCCTCCTCCCGTGCCCACTTCGTCGTCCTCGCTTTCGGCCAAGCGCCAACGTCAGATCCTCGCCGTGCTGCTGGCCGCGTTCGCGCTGCTCGCCGCGGCCAGCGTCGGCACGTTTCACCGGCCAGTGAACGGCGCGGCGCCGTGGCAGAGCCCGAACGCCTGCGGCCCGGTGGGCGCCGCGCTGGCGTGGGGGCTGGCGTGGGGGTTGGGTCACGCCGCGACATTCCTCGTGCCCGTGCTGGCCGGCGTGTGGGCGTGGAATCGCCTGCACGACCATCCGGTCGGGCCGCTGCTCTTGAAAAGCGGGCTCGCGTGGCTGCTGGTGTTCGAGGTGTGCGCGCTGTTCGGCCTGGCTGGCCTGGACCGCTGGCAGTGGGCCGGGGGCTGGGGGCTCGCCGCCTCGCTCGCGCTCCAGACGTCCCTCGGCTCGGTCGGCTCGTGGGTCGTGGCGGGGGCGCTGCTGCTCGCGAGCGCGCTGGCCGCGAGCGAGCTGGGCTTCCATTGGATCGGCGCCATCATGCACGGCGCGGTCGTGAAGCCGGCCCAGGGCGCCGCGGCCGCGTATGGCTCGTGGCAGGAGAATCGCGCGGAATCGCAACGAGTGGCGGCGAAGCAGCGGGCGAAGGACGAGAAGGACGCGCGCCGCCGTCCGGCGCGGACCGCGCCGGCTGACGACGATGAGGAAGCAGTCGTGCCGCTGCCACCGCGCATCAGCGGCCGCGCAGGTGAAACGGTCACGGCAGCCGCAGCCCGGCCCTTGGGCCGAGCGGATGGGGCGGTGGCGATCGCCGTGCCGCTCATCAAGGCGCCGAGCAAGCCGAAGCCGCGCACGGCGGCGTTTGAACAGGCCCGGCCCTCCGGGCCGGTCCCCTCCGAGGCGCTGCCGCCGCTGTCGCTGCTCGAGCTGCCGCAGCAGCCGGAGGATCTCGTCACCGCCGCCGACCTCACCACGCAGGCGAACCTGCTGGTCGCGAAACTCGCGGACTTCTATATCGAGGGTCGCGTCACCGAGATCCACCCCGGGCCGGTCGTCACCATGTTCGAGTTCGAGCCCGCCGCCGGCGTCAAGGTGGGCAGCATCGTGTCGCTGGAGGACGACCTGGCGCTGGCGCTGCGCGCCTCGCGGATCCGCGTCATCGCGCCGCTGCCCGGGCGCGGCACCGTCGGCGTGGAGATCCCGAACCCACGGCGCCGGACGGTGTATCTACGCGAGGTGCTCTCAAGTCAGCCCTACCAGAAGAACGACGCCGCGCTCAAGATCCCGCTCGGCGTGGATGTCAATGGCCAGCCGTTCGTGTCCGACCTCACTCGCATGCCGCACCTACTGGTGGCCGGCGCCACCGGCGCGGGCAAGAGCGTGTGCCTGAACTCGATCATCACCGGGCTGCTGTTCCAGCACGACCCGACCACGCTGCAGATGGTGATGGTGGACCCGAAGATGGTCGAGCTGTCGATGTACAACGGCATCCCGCACCTGGCCATGCCGGTGGTGACCGAAGCCAAGAAGGCGGCCCGCGCACTGCGCTGGGCGGTGGGTGAGATGGAGAAGCGCTACAAGCTGCTGGCGCAGGTGGGGGCACGCAATATCAATACTTACAACGAGCGGGTCGCGACCGGGAAGTTGCCGCCCGCAGAGGGCCAGGACAAGCCGCCGCAGCGCCTGTCCTACGTGGTCGTGATCGTGGACGAGTTCGCCGACCTCATGGTGCAGGTGCCGGGCGAGGTCGAGGAGCCCATCGCGCGGCTGGCGCAGATGGCGCGCGCCGTCGGCATCCACCTCGTGCTCGCGACCCAGCGGCCGAGCGTCGACGTGATCACCGGCGTGATCAAGGCGAATTTCCCGAGCCGCATCGCGTTCCGGGTCGCGAGCAAGGTGGATTCGCGCACCGTGCTCGACATGAACGGCGCCGAGAACCTGCTCGGCATGGGCGACATGCTGTTCCTGCCGGCGGGCAAGGCGGATCCCTATCGCGTTCACGGTGCATTCGTCTCCGAAGAGGAAGCGACGCGCGTCGTCGACTTCTGGCGCGCGAAGGCCGTCGCCTTGAGCGTACCGCCGCCGCTCGCCACCGAGGTGAAGCTGGCCGAGATCGAGGACGACCCGGAAGCCGCGGATGACTTCATGGACGACGAGCTGATCCCCGAGGCCGCGAAACTGGTGGTGATGCACAATCAGGGCAGCACGTCGCTGCTCCAGCGCCGGCTCAAGGTGGGCTACTCGCGGGCCGGCCGGCTCATGGACCAACTGGAGCAACTGGGCGTGGTGGGCTCTTTCAACGGCAGCAAGGCGCGCGAAGTGCTGGTGGATCAGAACTGGTTGCAGCAGAAGGGATTCGAGTGACGAGCCCGAGCACCGGCAAGCCCGCCCACCCGCGGGCCGGCGCGAAGCATGAGGTTGCCGCCGCGCCGCAGCCACCCGCGATCGCGTTCGTCACGCTCGGGTGTCCCAAGAACACGGTCGACAGCGAGCACATGCTGGGCGCGCTCGTGCGCGATGGTTTTCGCACCGTCGGCGATCCGGCCGTGGCGGACATCGCGGTCATCAACACTTGCGCGTTCCTGCAAAGCGCCGTGCGCGAATCCAAGGCGGCCATCGCCGTTCTCGCCGAGCTCAAGCAACGCGGGGGGTTGAAGGGCCTCATCGTCACCGGCTGTCTGGCCCAGCGCGCGGGCGGATCGCTGCTCGAGGAGTTCCCGCAAGTCGATGCCGTGCTCGGCACCGGCCAGTGGCGCGAGGTGGTGGGCGCGGCACGGCATCTGCTCGCGGGCGGCACCGAGCGGGTGGTCGAGCGCGCGGACCCGGGCGGCGCGCTCGAGGCCGGCAGCCCGCGCGCGCTCAGCACGCCGCGGCACATCGCGTACTTGAAGATCAGCGAGGGCTGCGACCACCGCTGCACGTTCTGCATCATCCCGCATCTGCGTGGGGATCAGCGTTCCAAGCCCCTGGATCAGGTGGTCGCCGAGGCCCGCGAGCTGGCAGCGAGCGGTGTGAAGGAGCTGAACCTGATCGGGCAGGACACGACCGGCTGGGGCAGCGACTTGCCGGGGGGACTCGAGCTGGCCGACTTGCTCGCGGCGCTCGACCGCGTGGAGGGATTGAGCTGGATCCGCGTCCAGTACACGTATCCGCGGCTGTGGAGCGACCGGCTCATCCACACCTGGGCCAGCGCCCACCGGATCGTGCCCTACGTGGACATGCCGCTGCAGCACATCGCGCAGGACCAGTTGCGCGCCATGGCCCGCGCCATGACCGAGCGCGACACCCGCGCGCTGGTGCGGCGGATCCGGGCGGGCATCCCCGGCGTGGCGCTGCGGACCAACTTCATCGTAGGGTTCCCCGGCGAAACGGACGCACAGTTCCAGACGCTGCTGCGCTACATCGAGGAAGAGCCGTTCGAGAACGTCGTCGTGTTCACCTACGAACGCGAGCCCGAGACGCCCTCGTTCGCGATGACCCCGCGCGTGCCACTCAACGTGCGACGGTCGCGGCGTGCGACACTGCTCGCGCGACAACAAGTCCTGTCGCGGGAACGGCTGTCGCGGCGCATCGGTGAGACGCTGACGGTGATGATCGACGGACCCGCAGGGCGCGGCCAATGGGCCGCGCGGACTTCTGGTTCGGCGTGGGAAGTGGATGGCGGCGTGGTAGTGGAAGGGATGGGGCTCACGCCCGGGCAGCTCGCGACGGTGCGCGTCACCGGCGCGGCGGCTTACGACTTGTTCGCGCACGTGGAACGGCCCGCCGATCCCGTGCTGAACATTCTCGGCTGAACAACCAGAGGACCCAGGATGCGATCGATCAAGTTGGCCGTGCCGCTGGTACTGCTGGCGCTACTGGCGCTCGTGCCGGAGGCAGGAGCGAAGAAGTTCCGCTACGCGAGCGGTCCCAAGCCGCCCGAGGACTCCACGCTCGCCGTCGCGAACTCCTACCTCGATCCCGTGGTGCGTTCGCGTGGACCCCGCGTGCCGTATACGAATCTCCAGCTGACGCAGTTCGTGGCCGACACGGCCGTCGCGCGCGCACTCGCCACGGCGGTGGTGGATTCGGGCACGCATGCTGTGCTGGCACCGGCCCGCGAGCATCCGCTCAACTTCGTGCTCGAGCACGCCATGCTCAAGGCGCTGTCTCGCCGCGGCGTGGATGTGACCGTGCGTCGCAGTCCGATCCCGGATGACAGCCTCAGGTCGTTGTTCGGACGACCCGGCGACCCGGTCATCGAGTACACGCTCGGCTCCGCCAAGGTGACGTATGTGCGTTTCGTGGGGCTGCTGCCGGGCCGCGTCAAGCTCGAGCGGCAGTCGCTGGTGACCGGATCGATCGGCATGCGCGACCCCAACACCGCGCGCGTGCTGTGGACGGCCGACATCGGCCAGAACTTCGTGGATCGCTTCAGCCGCAACCAGGTGGCACTGGTCGAGGAGGAGCGTTACCCCGATCTCAAGTCGGAGCTGCCGCAGCGCAACGTCGACAAGGTGCTGGAGCCCGTGGTCGTGGTCGCCGTGGTCGGTGGCCTCGTGGCGCTGTTCTTCCAGAATCGCCCGTGAGCCCCATTCGCCCGGCGGTACAACGCATCCCCAGGGCTGCCGTGGTCCAGGGAGTCCATCCAGCGAACGCGCGGGTCGCGCTCGCGGCGGCCGTGCCGGCGTTGCTCGCTGCGGCCGCGCTCGCGTTGCTCGTTACGGCCGCGCTCGCGTTGCTCGCTGGCTGCGGCGGCTCCGTGCTACCTCAGATTCACGACGAGGGCGGTCGGCTCGAACTCGCCCGCCGGCTGTACGCGAAGGGCGATGCGGCGCTGGCCATCGAGGTGCTGGCACCGTTCTCGACATCGGGAAATGGTTCGGCCAACGTCGACGAAGCCGTGTTCCTGCTCGGCCTGTGCCACTTGAAGACTCGGGACTTCTCGGCCGCGCAGGGCGATTTCGAGCGCCTCCAGCGCGACTACCCGGAAAGCGATTCCGCCGCGTCGGCGGCGTTCCGCCAGGGCGAAGCGCTGTGGGGGCAGGCGCGCGGTCCCGACTTCGACCAGGACTACACGCTCAAGGCGCTCGACCAGTGGCTGGCGTTTCGCCGCGATCATCCCAGCCACTGGCTTGCGGATGAGGCCACCCGGCGCATCGCGGAAGCCCGCTCGCGGCTCGCCACCAAGCTTTACCGCACCGGCGATCTGTACGTGAAGTTGAAGGAGTACGAGTCGGCGCGCCGCTATTTCCGCGACGTGCTCACCGAGTATACCGAGAGCCCCGTGTACGGCGACGCGCTCATCGGATGGGCGGTCGCGAGCGCGCGGCTCGGCGAGCGTGACACCGCGCTGGTCACGCTCGGGAACCTCGAGCAGGAGTTCGCGGGCAAGCCACTCGGCGAGCGTGCGGCACGGACTCGCGCGATGATGTCGCATTGGAAGAACGAGAAGTCGGCCGCCCGCCGGCACACGGCGCCGAACGAGCCCCCGCCGGCCGGTACCCCGAGCGGCATCACGCCGTGAGCCGGCCGCGCGTGCGGCGGCCGAACGCCGGTCCCGCGCCCGGCGCGCGCGGGACCGGCGCGCCTCGCAGCGGTCCGCGCATCGGCGTGTTCGGCGGCTCGTTCGATCCGCCGCACTTCGGGCACCTCGCGCTCGCCGAGTGGGCCCGCACCCAACTGGCGCTGGATCGGGTACTGTTCGTGCCGGCCGGGGAACCGCCCCACAAACGCCGCGGGTCGCTGTCGCCGGCCAAGCATCGCCTCGCCATGACGCGGCTGGCGGTGCGCGGCAATCCCGCGTTCGGCGTGTCCACGCTCGAGACGCGGCGGCGCGGCGCGTCCTTTACCGCCGATAGCCTGCGTGCGCTCGCAAAGGCGACTCCGCGCGCGCACTGGCACCTGCTCATGGGAGCCGACATGTTCGCGACGTTCGAGACGTGGCGCGAGCCGGACGAGATCGCGACGCGCGCCGTGCTGGTGGTGGCGTTGCGCCCCGGGGCACCCGCACAGCGCGGCTCGCGCCGCGGGCGCGCCGG
>JAYVCN010000098.1:0-5567 GCA_043749875.1 Candidatus Eiseniibacteriota bacterium
TGCCGCGGCCGCGACACAGCGCCGGTGGTGGCGCGCGAGGTGCCGCTGTCGATCTCGCGCGAGACGTCGTTCCGCGCCGACACGGCCGACCCGCGTGAAATAGAGGGCATGCTCGAGTACCTGGCCGGCCGCGCCTGTCGCGCCGCACGCGAGCTGTCGCTCACCGCTCGCACGGTGAGCGTGCGGCTGCGCTACAGCGACGGTGAGTCGGCCGATCAGTCGCGCTCGTTGAAGCAGGCGTCGGCCGTGGACCCGGTGGTGCTCGAGCTGGCGCTCGCGCTGCACGAGCGGCTCTACACGCGCCGCGTATCGCTGCACGCCATCGGGCTGACGCTGTCCAACTTCGCGCACGGTGCCGCCGAGCAGGGCGCACTGTTCGACGAGCGCGAGGCCGGCCGGCGCGCGGCGCTCTGCGAAGCGCTCGACCGCGTGCGCGGCGACTACGGCCACGGTGCCGTGGTGTCGGGCCGCGCGCTACATTTGAAGGGCCGCGTCAACGAGGACCGCTACGGCTTCGTGTTGCGCACGCCATCGCTCACCAAGTGAATCCTGGAACCCTCACTCCCGAAAGGTCCGCCATGCCCGCTCTCGCCAAGGCGCTCATGACCGCCATCTACCCCGTTACCGATGTCGTCGCCGCCAAGACCTGGTATGCGAACGTGTTCGGCGTCGAGCCCTACTTCGACGAGCCGTTCTACGTCGGCTTCAACGTCGCCGGCTACGAACTCGGGCTGGTGCCGACCGAAGCGCCCATGCACGAGCCGGGCAATCGCGGCGTCATCGCCTACTGGGGCGTCGAGAACGCGGACGACGCCTGGAAGCGCGTCACGAAAGCAGGCGCCAAGCCGCTCGACGCCGTGAAGGATGTCGGCGGCGGCATTCGCGTCGGGCTGGTGACGGACCCGTACGGCAACGCACTCGGGCTGATCGAGAATCCGCACTTCACGGGGAAGGGCTGAACACGCGAATTGGTCAGCTGAGGGCGGGGTGAGGGGCGATGCGAATGAGGGGAGTCGCGCGTAGGCCGGAGCCATGGAATGGCGCAGGCCGTTAAACGCGCGTCAGGGAGGGCCGGCCATGGATGGCCGGACCGAGCGTTCCCCTCATTCGCATCGCCCCTCACCCCGCCCGCGAAGCCGAACCAACCGCGAGCTCCTGCCATGTCACCATTCACTGCGCTTCGCGTTCGTTCGCATGGGTCGTTGCTCGCCGGGGTCGCGTCGCCCGAGGCGCTGTGCGAGCGCGCGGCCGAGCTCGGCTACTCGGCGCTTGGACTGACGGATCGCGACAACCTGTATCTCGCGGTGCGGTTCTTGAACGCGGCGCGCGGGTGCGGGCTCGCTCCGGTGATCGGGGCGGAGGTGTCGGCGCTCGCGGGGGATGCGCGCGTGCTGCTCATCCCGTTCGACCGGCGTGGGTGGGCGAGCCTGTGCACGGTGCTCACGGCGCGGCACCTGGATGACGCGTTCGATCTGGTGCGTTGCGTCGCCGAACATCACGCGGGGCTGCATGTCGTGGTCGAGTCGACAGCGCTCGCAGCGGCATTGCTGGCTACGGGCGTGCCGGCTGCCGTGGGCGCGTCTGACGAGATCGCACGCGGGCTCACGCGTTCCCGCGGCCGGCGTGCGAGCTTCGGCGGGCTGTGGCTCGGCGTGCGCGGTATCGCGGCAGAGCGGCCGCGGCTGCGCGCACGGCTCGCCGAGAGCTGGCGGCTCGGCGTGCCGGCTGTCGCGACCGGCGACGTGTGGATGCTGCACGCGCGCGACCACGAGACGCACCGCACGGCGGTCACCGCGGGCGCGGGCGAGCTGCTCGAGCGCATGCCGGCGTCGGCGTTCTGCTCGCGCGATGCGTGGCTGCGCTCGCCGGCCGAGTGGGAACAACTCGTGCGCGCGGTGTGCGCGGGCGCGGGTTGTGCCGAGCAGGCCGAGCCGCTGCTCGAGAACAACGCCGCACTCGTCGCACGCTGCCACCTGACGCTCGAGATGGGCGTGCCCATCTTCCCCAAGGCGCCGCTACCCGAGGGCGTCACCGGTGCGCAGCGCCTGCGCGAACTTGCGTCGGCCGGACTTGCGCGCCGCTACCCGGCGGTGGGCGCCGCGCGCGCCAGCGGCGCTGCGCGTGCAGAAGCGCGCGCACGGCTCGACAGCGAGCTGGCGTTGATCGAGCGCATGGGATTCACCGACTACTTCCTGCTCGTGGCGAGCATCGTGGGCTTCGCGCGCGAGCGTGGCATCCCCACCGTGGGCCGCGGCTCGGGCGCCAGCTCGATCGTGTCGTACGCGCTCGGCGTGACGAGCGTCGACCCGGTGCGTTACGGACTGTGCTTCGAGCGCTTCCTGCACCCGCAGCGCCGCGACTGCCCCGACCTCGACGTAGATCTGTGCTGGCGCCGCCGCGACGAGGTCATCGCGCACGTGTACGAAGCCTACGGTCACGACCGCGTCGCCATGATCAGCACGCACGCCACGCTCGGGCCCCGCTCGGCGTTTCGCGAGGCCGCGAAGGCGCTGGGCGTGCCGCTGCCGCGTGTGAACGCGCTCGCCAAGCGTGTGCCGCGACATCTCGATGCGTCGGCGTTGGAGCAGGTGTTGGAAGGCGGAGCTGCACGTTCGCCCGGCCCGCGCGGCGACGCGGCCGCCGCTGAACGCGCCAAGGCCGCCGGTGCGCAGCCCGGCGCGGGACCCGGCATCGGCCCGCACGACTTCGGCCCCGAGTTCGCCGAGCCGCGCATCGCCGAGGCGTTACGCCTGGCGGCAAGGCTGGCCGGCGTGCCCCGGCACTTGTCGGTCCACTGCGGCGGCATGGTCATCGCCGACCGCGCGCTCACGCACTACCTGCCGCTCGAGCGTTCGGCCAAGGGCGTGGTCGTGTCGCAGTTCGAGATGCGTGCGGTCGAGGCGATCGGCCTCGTGAAGATGGACCTGCTCGGCAACCGCGCCATCACCACCATCGGAGAATGCGTCACACTGGCACCGCGCGACGCTGCTGGCTTCGCCCCTGACCCCGACGCGATCCCCGCGGACGATCCCGTCGCCGCCGCCGCCATCGCCGTCGGCGACACGCTCAACTGCTTCCAGCTCGAGTCGCCTGCGATGCGGCATCTGCTGCGCATGCTCGAGGCACGCACGCTCGACGACACCGTGGCGGCGGTGGCGCTGGTGCGGCCGGGGCCGGCGGAGTCGGGCATGAAGGAGGCGTTCTGCCGCCGCCGGCGCGGACTCGAACCCGTGTCCTATCCACACGAACGCCTGCGCGCCACGCTCGGCGAAACGCAGGGCATCATGCTCTACGAAGAAGACGTCATGCGCGTCGCGTCGGCACTGTGCGGGCTGCCGCTCGCCGAGGGCGAGACGCTGCGCCGCGCCATCACGCACGCGCGCGGCGACGATGAGTTCCGCGTCCTCGAGCGCGGGTTCGTGTCACAGGCCACGCGCGCCGGCATCACCGATGCTGAGGCGCACGCCGTGTGGCGCCAGCTGGCGCGTTTCGCGGGCTATGCGTTCTGCAAGGCGCACGCCGCGGGCTACGGCCAGCTCGCATGGCAGAGCGCGGCGTTGAAGGCGCGCTACCCGGCGGAGTGGGCGGTGGGCGTGTTGAACCACCACGCCGGCATGTACCCGACCTGGGTGCACGTGGAGGACTTGCGTCGCGGCGGTGTGGGGCGCGCGCCGGTCATGTTCCTGGCGCCGTGCGCGGAGCGATCGGCGTGGGACACGACGTTGGAGCTCGGCGCGGCGCCTGGAGATGCCCCGCGGTGCGTCCGCGTCGGTCTGCATCGAGTGCAGGGACTCACGCACACGACAGGCGAACGCATCTTGGCAGCACGGCCGTTCGCGAGCCTTGCCGACTTCGCCGACCGCGCGCGGCCGACGCCGCCGGAACTGGACGCGCTGATTCTTGCAGGGGCGCTCGACCGCCTCGCCGGGGTCGGTGCCGCACCACGCACGCGCGCCGCCATGCGGCTCGAAGCGCGTGTATACGAAGCGCTCGCCCACACCGTGCCCACGCGCCACGCCGCGAACCCACGCATCGCGGGCCTCGTCGCGCCCGACGGCGCGCCGCTCGCCCCCGCGGCCCACGCGCTGCGGCCCGGCGGCGACGCGTTGCCTGAGCTGCCGGAGCTGCCGCTCGCCGATCTCGTGCGCGGCGAGTTCGCCACCACCGGGCTGTGGTTCGCCGCGCACCCTCTTGATGTGTTCATTCCGCGAGCGGCACTGCACGGGTGCGTGAGCGCGAGCACACTCGAACGTCACGTCGGCAAGCGCGTCAGCGTATGCGGCATCCCCTGCGCCGCGCGGCGTGTCGAGGCGAAGTCCGGCGGCATCGTCATGTTCACCACGCTCGCCGACCACACCGGCCTCGTCGAGTGCGTGCTGTTCCCCGACACCTACCGCCGCTGGAGTGCCCACATGCGCGGCGAGGTCGTGCGCGCCGAGGGCCGCGTCGATGACGCGCTCGGCGCGCTTACGCTGATCGTCGAACGCGCCGAACCCCTCGGTGCTCGCAGCAACGCGACGGGCCTGCCCGCGTGGAACGAGGCAGGCCCGCCGAGTGCGTATCGGGTGGGGTGAGGGCTACTTGCCGAATACCACGAATCGCGTGGTCCTGATGCCGGCTGGGGACTGCAACCGAGCGAAGTACACCCCCGGGGCCGCCGCAGTGGGCCAGGCAATCTGGTGCGTGCCGGGATCGAACTCGCGGTCCACCGGGCGCGCGACCTCCCGCCCGCTCACATCCAGCAGCGTGAGACGGACGTGCCCGGCCGTCGGCAGCGAGAAGGAGAGAGCGACCGAGCCCCGCGCCGGATTCGGGGAAACGGCCAGCATGAGCCGGGACTCGCGCGCCTGGGGCCGCGGCGCATCGAGCGTCGCGTAGAGCGGGATGCGCGACAGGCCGTGGGACACGTGCCCATTCACGAGGCCGCTGCCAGACTCGTAGAGGTAGCCATCGTACACGCCGATTGACGTGAAGTAACTCGCCCCGGACCCGAGAATGTGCCAGTCGGTCCCGGTCCACCGGGCGACGGAGTAGACCTTCGTGCCATCCGGAAGACGGAACTCGCCGGAAGCGAACAGCACACCGTCGGCGACGCGAAACGAGACGGCTTCGACGATGTTGGAGCCGAGCTGTTGCCACGTTGCACCATTCCAGATTGCCGCTCCTTGCAGAGGCTGTGTCCCGGAGTTGCTGAAGAATCCGCCAGCCACCAGCTGGCCATTCCAGATCGCCACCGCATCGATTTCGTAGCTCCTGGTATAGGGATCTCCCGTGAATCCATCACCGATCGCATGCCATGCCGCACCGTCCCAGAGCGCAATGTTGTTCGCAGGCACGGGGCCGGCGTGATCGAACTGGCCTCCGACGACCAGTGAATCGCCGAGCAAGCACATCGACAACCCGCTGGCGTAGGGATCGCCTTCGTACGACAGGCCGGTCCCCACCGATTGCCAAGTGACGCCGTCGAAGCGAGCGATGCCACCCGGTTCCTCGTTCGCCCAGTCAGTCACGTAGAGATCGCTGTGATACTCCTGCACGGCAGACCCGTATTTATGCGGATGCGCGCC
>JAYVCN010000099.1:0-4502 GCA_043749875.1 Candidatus Eiseniibacteriota bacterium
ACGAATTCGAGAGTCTGGGTCGTGCCGAACCCCTACCGGGCCAATGCTCCGTGGGAGCGGCCACCGGTCGCCGGTGACACGTTCACGCGGCACATCGACTTCTTCGGCCTGCCGCGGGCGCGCAGCACTATTCGCATCTACACGCTCGCCGGCGACCTGGTGCAGGTCCTCGATCACAACGGCACGTCGGGAGACGGCGAGGCGAGCTGGAACCTGATCTCTCGAAATGGTCAGGATGTCGAATCCGGCATCTACCTGTTCAGTGTGGAATCACAGGCCGGCCACCAGGTGGGCAAGTTCGTGGTGATCCGGTGAACGGCATGGGGAGGTTGAGCGCCGGCAGCTTGATAGTGGCACTCCTGCTTGCAGGTGCCTGCGCCAGGGTGAAGCCGTTTGTCCTGCTCCCGAATCAACTCCCCACTGTCGAACTCACGTCGACCCCCGCACCGGGGAGCGTGATCGGGAACTACTCCTACGACATTCGCTGGGCGGGCCGCGACGCCGACGGGCACATCGATCATTTCCTGTATGCCGTCGATCCGCCATCTCGCGCGGGCTCCGACACGGCGTGGATCACCACGACGCTCAATCGACGGGTGTTCGTGTTCGCGGCGGATTCGCTGCCCTCCGACAGCAGCGTGTTCGCCCGGCGGTTCCACACGGTGGTGCTCGAGGCCGTGGACGACCGGGCCGGCGTCTCGGCGCCGGCATGGGTCTCGTTCACGGCTTCCAACATCCTGCCGAGCATCAAGATCGCGTCGCCGCAGGCCAGCAAGCTGCTGCTCGCCACCGTCGGGCCAGACTTCCACGTGTCCTGGGTGACCGATGACGCGGACGGGCGCGGCACGCACGTACCCGCGCAGATCCGGTTCAAGCTGTTCGGAACCTCCACCTTTCCCGGAATCCAGACCATCCAGCTCAACCCGGATACGCTGCTCAAGATCGCCGCGCCGACATTCGCGGACTGGGACTCGCTGCCCGGGAGCGCGACCGGTGTGGATGTCCATGGCTTGCAACCCGGAACGACCTACCTGCTGGCCGTGGTGGCGTTCGATGAGGCGGGCGCGTTCTCCGCGCCGTTCACGCTTGATTCGAACATCTTGAGCTTCAGCGTCTCCGCTGCCGCATCCGTGGGGCCCGCGCTCACCGTGTCGAGCAATTACTTCACCGTGGGTTACGGCTCGGGGGGCTTCTTCTCCGCACCCAACGTGTACTTCCATGTCGAGGTGCCGGCGGACCGCGAGACCGTGCTGGAGTGGACCGGAATTCCCACGGCGGGAACGTTCATCACGGGCTATCGCTGGGCGGTGGACCTCTCCTCGCTGAGCAACGAGACGCCGCGCTCGGACGAGAGTCACGATCTCGTCCACTGGAGCCAGTGGCAGCCCGGGACGCAAGCGAGACTACCGGCCGTGCACCCCGCCTCGGAGCCCGCGCGGCACTTCTTCTACCTCGAGGCCAAGGACAACGTCGGAGCCCTGAGCCTGGTCGTGGTCGCTTACACAGCCATCGTGGCGAGCTTCGAGCGCAACCTGCTGATCGTGGACGACACACGGTTCCTGCGCGACGTCCGGCTCGGCAGCGGCTGCCCCCAGATCCCGCGCGGCGTGTGGCCGAATGCGACGGAGCTGGACACGTTCCTGTTCGCCCGGGGCGGCGAGCCGTGGAAGTGCTACCCCGCAGGCACGCTTTCGACGCCCGGCATCTTTGCAGGCTACGCCTACGATTCGCTGGTCACGTTCGGTCTGGGAGCCAACCTGACCCTGACCAAGCTCAACCACTATCGCAATATCGTGTGGATGGTGAACGGTGACTTCGTGCTCAGCAACGATGTGAACATCCGCTTCCCCATGCTCAGACTGCTGTCCACCGCGGGCGCGATCAATCCGCTGCGGACGTGGATCGCACTCGGCGGTCGGCTCTGGCTCATGGGCGGGGGTGTCGCGACCGCGACGCAGATCGACTATGAGGTCCGGTTCAGCTCGCCCAATACCTATTCGTCGAGCAATGGCGAACTGATCCCCGGACGATTCATGTTCAATGCCCCGCATTGGCGGAGCGAGATCACCGAGGACCGGACGAATCGCGCCGTCCGCTCGCAACGCGCCGTGGGCGGCTGGGCCGGAGCGCCGGACTACGCGCAGCTTCCGGATGTGCTCGAGGAGAAGAACCCGGACACCGACGCAATGGCTCCGAACCGGACCAATCCCAGTGACTTCTATCGCACCGCGTTCATCGCGGAGTACCTGACCAAGCCCAATGTCATCGCGGAGCTTGACCCAGTTACGAACGTCGCAGTCTCGGTACTCGACACGCTCTACGAGACGCAGGGTGGCACCGCCGGCAACGGCCGGCCGCTCATGACGCTCTATCACGGCTCCGAGACGCCGGGGCTCGTGTTCTCGGGATTCCCGGTGTGGTACTTCAAGCGTGCGCAGGACATCGCGATGGTGGACTGGGTGCTCCAGCGGTACTGGGGACTGACGCGGGCGCCGGTGCCGAGGTAGGGCAGCGAGCGATTCAGCCCGAGCGCGCCAGCACCCCGCGCAGTAACTCCGCAAGCGCCTCGTGCACGACCTCGGGCGCATGATGCGCGCCGACCCACGCCCGCGCCCGCGCGCCTTCGTCGTGCCGCAGTACTCGGTCGGCTAGACGTCGCTCGATCGCGGCCTCCCACGCGTCGTAATCCAGCCGGAAGGCTCCAAGCCGCTCGCGCTCCACGATGCCGTCCGGATCGAAGCTCGACACCGCGGGCAGCCCGCGCGCCCAGCACTCGAGCAAGGTGTTCGGGAAGCCCTCGACGGGCGACGTGTGCGCGAACACGGCGGCGCCGGCGAGGAAGCCGCCGATGCGCTCGTGCGCGATCGCGCCCTCGACGGTCAGGTTCGGCGCGCGCGCGGCAACGGCCTGCGCGGCGCGATACTCGGCATCACTCAACGGCGGCCCCGGCACCACGCCCGCCATGCGACACGGCACACCGCGGTGGCGCTCGGCGAAACGCGTGAACCACTCCGGGCGCTTGACGGTCTTGTAGGTGGAGAGCCACACCACGCCCGCTCCCGTACCCGAGTCCTGCACTTCGCTAGCCGGCGGCAGTTCGACCGAGTTCATGATCACGGTGGAGTCGAGTTTCCAGTCGGCTCGCAGCCGCTCCTGCTGCGAGCGCGTCTGCGTCACGATGGCGTCCGCCCCGCGCATGGCGCGGGCCGCGAACCAGCGGTCGCGCGGCCCGTGCACATCAGGTAGCTCCCGGCGCACGTCGTGATCGTGCCCGGTGAGCCAGATGAAGCGCCGGCCGCGCGCGCGCGCGACCGCGTGTGCGAGCCCGGCCCACAGCCCGGCGCCACGGAACACGTACACGTCGGCGTCGGCCCGCCACAGCGCCGAGAGCCCGAGCGTGAGACGGGGATGGAAGAAGCGCAGCACCGGGATGCCGCCGTGCGGCGGGTAGGCCCGACGCAGCGTGAGCCCCTGCGCCTCGAGGAGCTCTGGCTGCCCGTAATCGCACGTCACCACGTGCACATCGAAGCCGCGCTGCGCGAGCCCGCGTCCCATGAGCGACAGTTGCACCTCGATGCCCCCGGCGAATGGTACGCGTCCACCGCTCACCACCGGGTAGAGGAACTCGGAGAACATGCAGACGCGCGGCCTGCGGGGCACTGGACTCAAGGGATCCGCCAGCGTTCGAGCGCGGCCTCGAGCCGCGGTTGGACCCGCCGCCACTCGAAGCGCTCGGCGGTGGTCCGCGCCGCCGTGGCGAGCCGCTGCGCGGTGGCGGGCTCGGCGGCGAGGCGGTCGAGCGCGGCACGGAGCGCGCCCGCATCGTCCGCGGCGACCAACAGGCCGTTGGCGCCGTCGGCGAGCAGGTCGCGCGTGCCGGCGCACGGCGTGGCCACCACCGGACGCGCGTGCGCCATGCCCTCGAGCAGCACGTTGGGCAGGCCCTCGCCCCGGCGCGAGGCGAGCACGACACAGCTCGATTCGCGATACAGCGCGGCGAGCGCGGCGCGCTCGACGTAGCCCGCGAAGCAAACGTCGCCGCCTGCCGTCGCGGCAAGCGCTTCCAGTGCGTCGCGCTCGGGCCCGACACCGGCGATGGTGAGCGGGCGGCCCGCGCGGGCGCAGGCCGCAATGACCACATCCATCCCCTTGGCGGCAATGAGCCGGCCCACGCTCAGCACGCGGCCGTGCGCGGGCACCGGGGTGGCCTGCGGCAGGTCGAGCCCGTTCTCCACCACCGCCAGCTTGCCGCGTACACCCGGACACAGCGCCGGAGCCACGCGCTCGAGTTCCGCGAGCAGGTCTGCACGATTCGCTTCGCTCTGCACCAGCACCCCGGCAGCCGCCGCCCACACGCGCGGCGACAGCCAGCTCTGCACGCGCGAATCGCGCAAGCGGTACTCGCCCTCGCCGCGGATCCACACCAGCGCCGGGATGCCGAGCTTGCGCCCGGCGCGCGTGCCGGCAAGCCCCGACACGAATGTCTGGAAGCACAACAGCAG
>JAYVCN010000100.1:0-2918 GCA_043749875.1 Candidatus Eiseniibacteriota bacterium
GGAATGCCGCGGTGAGCAGAGCCGCAAACGGCATCTCGGACAAGCCCTCGCTCGCGAAGCGCAACGCCCACGGCGACAGCGCGAACGCGGCCCCGGCGCTGAGCGCGGCCAAGCGCGAGCCGGACAGCGCCAGCGCCAGCCGCGTGGTGACGAGCACGCACAGCACGAATGCGAGCACCGCGGGCACCAGCGTGGCGCTGGGATCGGTGCCGAAGATCGCAAACGCAAGCGCGTCGAGCGCGGGCACGAGTGGGAGTCCGACGAGCAGCGGGTAGGGCGGACCGGGCGAGACGCCGAATGCCGCCGGAGGCACGAATGGCGTCACCAGCCGCCCGGTCTCGAGCCACGCGCGCCCGGCCAGTGCATACTCGGCGCTGTCGAAGCTGTACCTTGCCGCGTCCGGCGCGACCACAGTCACCTGCACGTGGGTCACGGCGAGCGCCAGCGAGCCGACTGCAATGCCCGCCCACGCGAGGGGCGGCAGTCGAGTCTCGGGTTCGGTCTGGGCCAAGGAGGGCGACTCCGGATGAATGTTTGGACGAAGCACACTACTACACGAGCCCAGATTTGAGCGGCCACGCACGCGAGCGCGCGGCGTGGTTCCTCGCGGCGATCTCCGGCGCGGCATTGGCCATGGCACCGGCGGGTGCGCTGCCACGCCCGCTTGCGGCCGTGGCGCTCACGCTCACGCTCGGCATCGTCCCGGGAGCGTGGCTGGCGCGGCAGCTGGCACCCGGCGAAGCGAGCGACGCGCGCGCGGCGCTGGCGTTGCTGCTGTCGCCGTGCGTGAGCGGTGTGCTCATGCTGTTGCCGCGGCTCGCTGGCGTCGCGACCGCGCCCGCCGCGCGCGCCTTCGCGCTCGCCGCGGCGCTGCTCTCGGCGTGGGAGGCGCTGCGGCCGCGCCAGCGCGACTCGAACTCCGCCAGCGATCGCGGTGTGTGGGCGGTTGCCCTGGGCGTCGGTGCCGCGCTCGTGCTGGCACATGTCCTGTCGCCGGCATTGTCCGCGCGCTCGGACGGTTCGTTCCACGCCGGTGTGGTGTGGGCCGCCGCGCGCGGCCTGCCGCCCGAGGACCCGTTCTTCGCGGGCCTGGCGCTGCGCTATTTCTGGGGCCTGCACGCGTGGGCCGCGGCGTGGGTGGCGCTGGCGCCGGGGCTCGGAGCGTACGCGCCGTTGGTGGTGACCAGCGCGCTCGCGGCGCTCTCGGCGCTGCTCGGAGTGGGGGTGCTCGCGCGCCGACTCGGCGCCACGCCGCGCGTATGCTGGTTCGCACAAGGGCTGGCCTTGCTGGGCACCACGCCATTCGCGTGGCTGGTGCTGGTGGCGCGCGCCGCATCCGGCGAGGTGCGCGGCAGGGCGGAGGTCGCGCGCTCGCTCGGGAACGGTGCGGATGAGGCTTTGCGTGCGCTCGATCCGGGGCTCCTGCACCCTTCACTCGTCATTCCACTCGACAAGTTCGTCGTGCTCACACCATTCACCTGGGGCCTCGCCGGGGCGGCCGTGGTGGCGCTGGCGGTGTTGCGAGCGATCGAGACGTTCAGCTGGCGAGCCGGGCTCGGGCTAGCCCTCGCGGTCGCGGCCGTGTTGTTCATTCACCCGGTGGCCGGCGTGGCACTCGCGGCCGCGGCCATCGTCGGTGCGCTGTGTGCGGCGATCGGCGTCCCGGAGGCGCGACGCCCGCTTGCCGGCATCACACTGGCTGTCGTGTGCGGCGGCGCGGCGATGGCGCCCTATCTGCTCGCGGTCGCGGGCGGTGGTGCGGGCGGTGCGCTCGCATGGGGCTTGGTCACGGACGCGCGCGGGATGCTGTCCGCGTTGATCGCCGGGGCGCTCCTGCTGCCCCCGCTGCTCTGGCGCGGCGGTCCGCTCCGCGCTGGCGGGAGGCGCGAGCGGGGTGCGTACGCCGTCGCGGGCATGCTCGCCGCACTCGTCCTGCCGGCGTGTGTACTGCGTTTTTCTGGCGACAACCAGAGCAAGTTCCTGAACCTCGGCTTCCTGATCGCGTCCGCACCCGCGGCGGTCGTGTGGGCACGCGTGGTGAGCGCGCCCGCGCGGCGTCGCGTGCTGGGCGCGCTGCTCGCACTCGCCCTGCTGCCCACGCTCGCGGCGGTGCTCTGGGCGTATGCGCATGAGTCGGAGTTGAGCGCAGATGCGCCCTCGCGTCCACCGCGCGCCATCGTCGAGGCGGTGCGACAGCAAGTGGCCTACGCCGGCGTGCTGGTGCTGGTCGACGCCACACAGGACACCACCCGCGGCGCGGCCCCGGCCCTTCCGGGCGACACCGGGCATGCGTTGCTGTGGAGCGGCGGCTTCATGGCGCGCAAGTGGGGCTATGGCGAAGAGCCGCTGCGCCTGCACCGTGCGGCCGCAGAGGCGCTGGCTCGCGGGCAATGGCCGCCCGCAGACGGCGGCCGCTGGCTGCGCGCGCTCAATCCCGTCCTGCGGATGATCCTCCCCGACGACTCGACGCGCGCCGCGACGTTCGAAGAACACGTCGTGGCGCGCGCCGATGGCGTCAAGCTGGTGAGGATCTCCGGGCTGCGCTAGGGCGTCGCCTTCGTCGTCTCCGGCGCGAGTCGCACCACCGAGTAGTGATCGCTGGGGAAGTACTTCCTGTAAGTGTCGTGCAGGTTCGCCGTCGTGAGCAGGTCGATGCGTTCTTTTCGTTTCGCGATGCGTTTCGGATCCCAGCCGAGGATGTCGGTGATCTGCAGCGCGCCGGTCCAGAAACCGTTCTGTTTCAGGCTGGTCTCCAGTTCGCGGCGCTGCACCTCCTGCTCCTTGCTCAGGTCTTCTGCACTTGGACCGTCAGCCGACAGCTTCTTGATCTCGGCCATCGTCGCGGCGATGAGCGTGTCCGCGCGCGCGGGGTCGCAGCCGAACGCGATGGTCATCGTGCTGTAGCCGTGGAGCGGCAC
>JAYVCN010000101.1:0-6865 GCA_043749875.1 Candidatus Eiseniibacteriota bacterium
TTCGTGGAGCACGTGAACACGCACCTCGCCAACAAGCTCGGCAACCTCGCGAGCCGCTCGGTGACGCTGGTGCACAAGTTCTTCGAGGGCAAGGCTCCCAGCCTGTGGAACCCCGATGCGCTGGTGAGCGACGAGGCCAAAGTCGGCTTCGGCGCACTGCTCGCCGTTGCCGCCACCACGGCGACGGAGTCGCCGAAAGCCTGGGAAGAGCTGCGCATCAACGAGGCGCTGGACCACGTGTGGAACGTGGTCGAGCGCGCGAACGAGTTCGTGGACCGTACCAAGCCCTGGGAACTCGGCAAAGACGAAGCACATCGAGAAGAGCTGGCCACCGTGCTCAACACGCTGCTCGAGACGCTGCGATTGGTGGCGATCTGGGCGTGGCCGGTCATGCCAAGCAAGTGCGAGGCGCTGTGGGCGCTGCTCGGGCTGCCCGGGAACCCCGGCCAGCAGAAGGACAGCGACGCGCAGCCACGCTTCGGCGCCGGCGATGGCCGCACGCTGGGCGAGTCGCAGATCCTGTTCCCGCGCATCGATCTGAAGAGCGTGGCGGGAGCTTGAGCCCGGCGCCCACACGGGTGGTCGCTCCGCCAGGAACGGCCCGGAGGGCCGTGAGGCGGTAATGATCGACACCCACTGTCACCTGTGCGACAAACGGTTCGACAAGGACCGACAGCAGGTCCTCGACCGCGCCCACCAGGTGGGCGTGACGCACTTCGTGGAGATCGCGTACGCGCCCGGCATCTGGGAGCGCGGGTTCGCGCTGGCCGCGCAGCACCCGAATGTGTTCCTTGCGGTCGGCGTGCACCCGAACGAGGCCGGGAAGGTCGCTATGGACCAGCTGCCGGCATTGCGCGACCACTCTAGGCACGCCCGCGTCGTGGCCATCGGCGAGATCGGCATGGATTTCTTCCGTGACTACGCGCCGCGCGAGGCGCAGGAGCAATGGTTCCGCGCGCAGCTCGCGCTGGCCGACGAGGTCGGCCTGCCGGTGGTCATCCACCAGCGGAGCGCGCTCGAGGATGTGCTCGCCATCCTGGAGGAGACGCGCCCGCAAGCCGGCGGCGTGCTGCACTGCTTCGATCAGGATGCCGCTAGCGTCGAGCGCGCGCGGGTGCTTGGCTTCAAGCTGGGTCTAGGGGGCGTGTTGACGTACGGGCACGAAGCGCTCGACGAGGCCATCCGAACTGCGCCCGAAGACATGCTCATACTGGAGACCGACGCGCCCTACCTGGAGCCCGAGCCGCGCTCGCTGAAGCGCAACGAGCCGTCGCTGCTGCCGCGCGTGGTGCGGCGGCTGTGCGAACTGCGCGACTGGACACCGAAGCAGGCGGTGGAGATCACGCGGAAGAACGCGCGCGAGTTGTTTCGGATGCCGATTGCCTAGTCCTCGCGCCCGCGGCTAGCGGCTCAGCTCGTCCTCCGCGGCGCACGCTGCGGCCCCAGACTATCCAGCACGAGATGTGCGTGTTCGTACATCGACGCGCGAACGCCATGACCCAATGCGTCCAATAGGACTTCCACTGGATGCTTCAAGAGTCTCGGTGAGGGGCGGAGCATCGTAGCGGGGCTTTCGCCCTCTTGGATGGTAGCGGTTCCGTTCGTCCACCCGCTGGACAGGCGCTCCGCTTACCCCCGCACCCGCTCCACCAGCCTCGCGATCGCACGGACCGACTCGAAGTGATCCGGCAGCACATCCTCGTCGGGGATCGCGATGCCGAACTGCTCCTCGCAGAACGTCACGGTCTTCAGTATCGACAGCGAATCGAGCAGGCCCTTCGCAAGTAGCGAGTCGTCGGGGCCAAGGTCTTTGAGATCCTTGTCGTAGAACACGTCCTCGATGAGGAACTGTCGAACGGTGGCTTCGGTGGGGGTCAGGGTCATCGCGAGTCCTCGGGGGCTTTCACATCGGCCAGCAGGCGGCGGTCCACCTTGCCGCTGCTCGTGCGCGGGAGTTGCGCCCGGAACTCCACGGTCTCGGGCACCATGTAGCGCGGCAGCGTCGCCGCGCAATGCTGCTTGAGTTGGTCGGCGCCCACCACGGCATCGGGCTTCGTCACCACGAACGCCTTCAATCGATTGGTCACTTCGTCGTCGGGCACCGCCACCACCACGGCCTCGTCCACCGCCGGGTGCGAGGCGAGGCGGGTCTCGATCTCGCCCAGCTCCACACGGTAACCGCGCGTCTTCACCTGGTGGTCGCGCCGTCCGAGGAACTCGAGGTTGCCGTCGGCGCGCGTGCGCACGAGGTCGCCGGTGCGGTACGCCTTGTCACGGATGCCGGGCGCGATGTCGAGCGTCTGCAGCGACAGCGCGGTGCGTTCGGGTTTGCCCCAGTAGCCCTGCATCACCGACGCGCCGCGGATCCACAGCTCGCCGACGCCACCGGTGGGCACGGGGCGGAGCGCGTCGTCCAGCACGAGCGCTTCATCGTACGGGCACGCGTGTCCGATCGAGACCGGAGCTTCGCCCTGCGGCGGGCTCGTGACGTCGAGCCACGTGCAGACGTTGGTCTCGGTAGGGCCGTAGAGGTTCGCGTAGCGCGCGTGCGGCGCCAGCGACATCAACTGCCGCAGGTACTTGTTCGGGAACACCTCGCCCGCGAACAGCAGCACGCGCAGCGACGTCAGATCGTGCTTGTCGAGCCCGCCGCGCGTCAGCATGAGCACGAGCGAGCTCGGCGTGCAGTACCAGACCGAGAGCCGGTCCTGCGCCCAGCGGATGGCCACCGCAGCAGGGAACGACGCGATGCGCGGGCTCACCGGGTAGAGCGCGGCACCGGCGTGCGCGGTGGCGAACAGGTCGAACGTCGACAGGTCGAAGTGGAGCGGCGCCTGGTTCGCGACGCGGTCCTTTGGACTGAGCGCAAACGTCTCCGCGGCCCAGTCGGTGAACACGCGGCAGTTGCGGTGCGTCAGCATGACGCCCTTGGGCTCGCCGGTGGAGCCGCTCGTATACAGGATGTAGGCGAGGTCGTCCTCGAGCGTCGGCGACGGGAACGT
Source organism: Candidatus Eiseniibacteriota bacterium (assembly GCA_043749875.1). Lineage (GTDB taxonomy): Bacteria > Eisenbacteria > RBG-16-71-46 > RBG-16-71-46 > RBG-16-71-46 > JAIOPA01. The sequence continues at coordinate 3,003 of JAYVCN010000101.1, forward strand.
GTTGCCCTTCTCGGACTGCAAGGCCGCCCACGGCACGCCAGGCAGGCCCGCCACGCGCGGCGACTCGGCGCGCGGGTCGTCCAGGTCGGCGAACCACAGCGCGCGCATGGGGGCGCGGCCGCCGAACGACTCGTCGAGCGCGCTGGCGCGGTCGCGCGTGGTGACCAGGCCCGCCACCTCGCAATCGCGCGCGATATACGCCACGCGCGGCGCGGGCGCCGATGGGTCCACCGGCACGTACGCGGCACCCGCCTTCATGATGCCGTAGAGCGCCACGATGGCGTCGGACGACTTCGGCAGCCACAGCGCCACGCGGTCACCGCGCAGCACGCCGTGCGCCACGAGCGAGCGAGCGAAGCGGTTCGAGCGCTCCTCGAGCATTCCGTAGTCGAGCATGACACCGTCCATCACCACGGCCGGCGCGGCCGGGTTGCGGTGCGCCGCATCCGTGACGAGCCGCGGCAACAGGCGTTGCATGGCGCTACAGCCCGAGGCAGCGGGCGATGATCTTCCGCTGCATCTCGCTGGTGCCCGAATAGAGCGTGCCCGACAAGGCGTCGCGTACCTCGCGCTCGATCGGATACTCCTTCATGTAGCCGTAGCCGCCGTACAACTGCAGCGCGTCGAGCGCGGCCTTGCTGTGCATCTCGCTCACGAACAACTTGGCCATCGCGGCCTCGAGCACGGCGCTCTTGCCCTGGTCCGCGAGCCAGCCGACCTTATAGAGCAGCCAACGGCCGGCCTCGATGGCGACCTTCATGTCGGCGATGCGGTCGGCCACCGATTCGAACTTGGCGATGGGCTGGTCGAACTGGCGGCGCTTCTTGGCATACGCGATGCAGTCGTCGAGCAGCCGCTCCATGGCGCCCAGGTGCCCGGCGAAGATGCACGCGCGCTCCCACTCCATGGCCGAGTTGAAGATCTTCATTCCGGCGCCTTCCGGACCCAGGCGCGCGGTGTCAGCCACGAAGCAGTCCTCGAAGATGACCTCGCCCATCGGCGAGGTGCGCAAGCCCATCTTGGCGATGGGCCGCCCGAACGTCACGCCCGGCGTGCTGCGTGGGACCACGAACGCGGTGAGCGCCGGCGATTGACCGTCGCGTGTGACATACGCGAAGGCCAGTGCCACGTCGGCCACCGGCGCATTCGTGGCGAACGTCTTCTGCCCGTTCAGTACATAGCCGCCGCTGCGCCGTTCGGCGCGCGTCGTGAGCGAGAACACGTCGGAGCCCGCGCCGGGTGCGGTGATGGCGTGCGCGCCGATGATCTTGCCGCTCACGAGCTGCGGCAGCCACTCGCGCTTCTGCTCCGCGCTCCCGTAATGCGCGATCGGCATCTGCACCGCCCACATCTGCGCATTCAGGCTGAACACGAGTCCATTATCGCGGCAGCCCCAGCCCAACGCTTCCATGGCGATGGTGGTGGTGATCAGGTCCTGCCCCTGCCCGCCGAACTCGGCCGGGACGGGAAGGCCCAGCAGGCCGAAGTCGGCGCACTTCTGCCAGCAGTCGCGCGGGAACGTGCCGTCGTGGTCGCGCTGCCCGAGGTCGTGGTTCAACTCCTCGCGCGCGAACACGCGCACCGCGGTGCGCAACTCGAGTTGTTCCGGCGTGATCTCGAAGTTCATCGTGTGGGGCCCCGTCAGTCGGTCGAATCGCCCGCGAGCCCCGCGAGCGGTTGTGAATGCGGCGGTGGTGAATGCGGCGGCGGTGGATTAAAGCGCTCGAGCCACGCCAGCGCGTGCTCGAGCGCGCGGCGCTGCAGCGGCACGTTCAAGAACCCGTGCACGTCGCCGGGCCACACCTCGATCTCGAACCGCGCGCGCTCTTGCGGAGTGAGCCTGGGAAACACGGTCTGCTGGGCGACCTGGAACGAAGCGTACTCCGCGTCGGCGTCGCCGTACACGAACAGCGCCTTCGCTCCCGATCGCACCAGCGCTCGAAAGTGCTCCACGAAGCTGTCGGCAAGCGGTGTATCGCTGCGCGCCGCGCCCTTGCCGCCGCCGCCGGCGACGCGGCCGAGCACGGTGGCCATGTAGCGCCAGCGTTCGGAGCTGCCGAGCGAGCGCCAGTTCGCGGGGTTCCCGAGCGCGCGCAACAGGTGGCGCCAGTCCTTGCGGTCCGCGCGCGCCTTGACCAGCGTGTCGAGCTCCATGACCGGTGCCGAGAAGAACACCAGTCCGTCCACCGCTGCGCCCTCGTCGACGAATGCCGACAGCGCGGTGCGTGCGTCGAAGCACGAGCCGACGAGCAGGAAGCGCTGGTAGCCGAAGCGCTCGCGCAGCATGTGCAGCACCGCGAGCGTGTCGTCGCGGTAGGGCTGGTTCGGGTCCAGGTACGCGCTCTCGCCCTCCGAGTCGCCCGTGCCGTGGTAGTCAAAGCGGAAGGCGCCAAAGCCGCGCGCGGCCAGCCGGCGCGCGGCCTCGACCCACATGCGATTGCGGTGCGAGCGCGGGCGCGTGAACAGCACGACACACTGGCGCGCGGCGGGCATGGCCGGATCGGGCGGCGTGAAGATGCCGAACAGCGTGCCCGCATCCGTCGGCAGCGTCGCCGGCTGCTCCGCGCGCGCACGCTCGATCTCGGCCGCCGTCTCACGCCACGGCATCGAGCCATTCCACGGTGACGCGCGTGAGTTCGTCGGACTGCCACGCAGGATTCGACATGAGCTGGTAGCCGGGCTCGGCATGGAGGGCCGCGGTGGTCACCTTGGCGCCGCCCTGCAGCGCTTCGACAAGCTGTGCATGCGCCGGTGCGAGCCTGGCGCGCGCCTGCACCTGCGCCAGGAGAATGGGGGCGCGCGCTCCGGCCAGCGCGTCGGGAAGCCCCGCCTCGGCGAAGCTCTCGACCAGCGAACGCTGCAACGTATAGCCGAGCACGTCGAGACTGCCTTCGCTCGCAAGCCGCGCCAACAGCTGGTCCACCGTGGCGTCGGGCCTCTTCCCGCCCGCCACCTGCGAGAACAGCAGCGTGCGCAGTTGCTGGCGGAAGAACTCGGCCGGCTTGGCCACTGGCTCCCACAGCACGAAGCCAGCGGCATCGTCGCGACCCGACCGCGGCCCACCCGCCAGCGCGGCAACCAGCGCGCCCATGCGCACGCCCAACCACACCACGCGCGTGCGGCCGGTGCGGCGGCTCGCCTCGTCGGCGGCGGCCCGGGCGTCCTCGACCAGCGTCGCCAGCGTCACGTCCGCGGAGGCACCTGCCGAATCGCCGTGCCCGCGCGAGTGGTAGCGCAACACTGGGAACCCGCGCGCCGCAACCGCGCGTGCGGCCAGCACCTCCTGGCGGTAGAGCGTGATCTGTTCCACGCCGAGTCCGTGCACGTGCACCACCACGGGCGCGTCGGGCCTGACGGGCGCCGCAGCGTGGAGCACGCCATAGACCGGGAGCCCATCCACCTGCATGAAGAACGGGGTCTCGGGGGCGGCGGGGCGCAAGGGCGCGGGCTGGGGGGTACCCGGGGAAACCAGAGGGCGCTCCTGGGTGGCGAGGGGGTGGCCAGAGGGGAGAAAATGTTACGGGCCGGCTTTGCCCCATGTCAACGCGTTCCGCCGCCGGAAGGCAATGCGACAGCGGGGATTATCACCCATCATCGATTCGTGTTCAGGGGCCGAGAACAAACCCATCATGCCAGCTCCGAACACGCCCTTCTGGCTCGTGCTGTCGTTCGCCATCGCGGTGCCGCTCGCGGCCACCGCGTTGGTGGTACTGCTGCTGCGTGCCGCTTATCGCGCGCGGCGGAATGCCACCCGGCTCAGGGTCGGCGAGCTGTTCAGGCTGTTCGGCGGGCGTGTGGCGGGCCGCATCGGGGCTCGCGATCTGCGGCGCGCCGTCTCGCACGCCGATCACGAACCGTTCTGG
>JAYVCN010000102.1:0-4709 GCA_043749875.1 Candidatus Eiseniibacteriota bacterium
ATTTCACCGCCAATACCGAGCTCGCGCAGCTCCTGGGCGAGGACACGGTGGAGGCGGTGGTCAACGAGGGCCGTTCGCGCTCGGTGTATTCGCGCCTGCTCGCCGACCGGGTCATCCTGTCGGTGGTGTTCGACAAGCGCAGCACGCTCGGCCTGGTGCGCATCCGCTCGCGGCGCGGCGCCGACACGCTCGACAACGTGTTCCGCACCCTGTTCGAGAAGGTGGGCATCGCGGACACGCCGGAGCAGGCGTTCGAAGCGGCCCCGGATTTCGCGGCCGCGGCAAGCAACGAGGTCGACGCGCTGTTCGGCGAATAACGCCGTTTCGCGTCCGTGAGGAGCAGGTCCTTGGCGCTCATCAACCACCGGACGCACGAGATCCACTTCAAGATCGTCTATTACGGCCCCGGCCTGTGCGGCAAGACCACGAACCTGCGTTCGCTGCACGACCGCCTGCCGCCCGAGCGCCGCGGCAAGATGATCTCCATCGCCACCGATCAAGAGCGTACGCTGTTCTTCGACTTCCTGCCCATCGACTTGGGCCACGTGAACGGCTTCCTGACGCGCTTCCACCTCTACACGGTGCCGGGCCAGGTCTACTACCGCCTGTCGCGCCGCGCTGTGCTGCAAGGGGTAGACGGGCTGGTGTTCGTGGCCGACTCGCACCCCGCGCGCGAGGCCGCGAACCGCGAGTCGCTGGCGGACCTCCACGACCATCTCCGTACGCTTGGCGTCGTCGGCCCTGCCGCGGCGCGCATCCCGTGGGTGTATCAGTGGAACAAGCGGGATTCTGCCGTGGCCATCCCAATCGAGCGGCTGCGAAAGGCTCTTAACCCGCAGGGCTGGCCGGAGTTCGAGGCCGTGGCCTCGGACGGGAAGGGCGTGTCCGAGACGCTGCGTGCCGCGTGCAAGGCCGTGCTGGCGCGACTGGGGACGGGGCAGGCGGCGGCGCCGGTGCCAGCGGCCGCGACCGCTGCGGCTGGCGCGCCCATGCCTGCGCTAGCGCACGCCGCCGCGCTGGGTTCCTCGCCGTCTCCGCTCGCAGGGCCGCGCGCGCCGCAGGCGGGCACCGCCGTCGCGACGCCACCACGCAACGCCGCGCCCGTGACGCCCGGCTCCGGCGCGCAGTTCCTGCGCTCGCCGGCCTTCACGCCCCGGCCGGCGCCTGCGCCCGCCGCGCAGCCGCCGGCCGTTGCACCGGCGGCCCCACCGTCCGACGGCTCCACGCCACGCCCGTGAAGCGTCCGGTCGTGTGGCTGGCCATGCTCGGCCCCGCGGGCCTGAGCCCGATCGCGCCAGCCACCGTGGGCAGCGCGCTCATTGTGGCCATCGGCTGGTTCACGCCGGTGCCATCGCTGCCCATTTTCTTCGCCTGCCTCGCCGTCGGCACCGCCATCGCCGTGTGGGCCGCGGGCGAGGCCGAGAAGGACCTCGGCCATGACGCCGGCCCGATCGTGATCGACGAGGCCATCGGCCAGACGATCTCACTCATGTTCGTCCCGCACCGGCTGCTGGCGTTCGTCGCGGCGTTCTTCCTGTTCCGCCTGGTCGACATCTGGAAGCCGCTCGGCGCGCGCGAAGCGCAGGTCCTGCCCGGCGGCTACGGCATCGTCGCCGACGACGTCATCGCCGGCGTCACGACGCTGCTGTCCATGCAGGGGCTACTGTGGGCACAAGGGCGGATGGGGTGGAGCCTGGTCTAGCCGACCTGCCGCCGCCCCGCCTCACTGGATCAGCACGATACGACGCGCGAGCCTCACTCCATGTGTCCGCAACTCGTAGAAGTAGAGCCCAGCCAGGGCCGGTGGGCCCGACGCCGCGCGCCGGTCCCAGCGAACGCTCTGCGGCCCGGCCGGCAGCATGCCGTCGACCAACGTCCGCACCAACCGCCCGCTCACGTCGTAGACGCGCAGCGACGCGTGACCGGCGGCAGGCAGCGCGAAGCCGATGGTGACTTCGCCCACAGCGGGATCGGGGAACGCCGCGGCGAGGCGGACGTCGTTCCTCTGCGTCGCGGGCGGCACGGAAACGGTGCCCGAGAACTGCAGCGCCCAGACCTCGGCATCCGCGAGCGACGAGTTGATGCCTCCGAACACCAGCATGCGGTTACTGCCCGGATCGTACACGGCGGAGTGGTAGGCCCGCCCGCTCGGCGGGGGACCGTCCGGGCTGAGCCCGATGAAGTTGGTGTTGCTTGCAAGCGGCAGCGCCCACAGATCGTTCGTGGCGATGGTCGCGCCATTGTAGCCGCCGAACACGATCATCCGGTCGCCGAGTGGGTCGTAGACCGCGGATTGATTGCTCCGATACAACGCGCTCGTGCCCTGGAGCAGGTTCCATGCGGGGGAATCGCCGAGCGTGAGTTCCCACAGATCGGATAACGGGAAGAGGAACGGGCCGTAACCCGCGAACAGAATCATCCGACCGCGAATCGGGTCGTAGATCGCCGACTGCCCGCTGCGGATCGACGGTGGCGGGCCGGACGGGGCGAGCTGCGTCCACGCGCCGCTGCCGGCGAGCGACAGCTCCCAGACTTCGTTCGGCGCCGAGGTCGCAAAAGTCCCGCACCGGAAGATCACGATGCGATCGTGCACTGGGTCATAGACGGCGTTGTGCGAGACGAGTGACGCCGGCGGTGTCCCCGCGGGGGTGAGCTTCGTCCACGTCGGCGTTCCCGTGAGCGTGAGCGCCCAGACATCATTGAGCGGGGTCGGGTTGTTGCTACCCCCGCCGAGCCCGCCGATGACCAGGATCCGGTTGCGGAGCGGATCGTAGGTCGCGGTGTGACTGTGCCGCACGCCGGGTGGTGTGCCGAGCGCGGCGAGCGGGGACCAGCGCGGATTGCCCGTGAGCGCGAGTGCCCACAGGTCGTTCAAGAACGACCCACTGAATCCCCCGAACAAGATCATCCGATGCCCATTGGGGTCGTAGACCGCGGGGTGGGAATACCGCGACGGCGCCCGCGTGGATGGGCTGAGCTGCGAGTCCCACTGCGGACTCGCGGCGAGTGACAGCGTCCACAGGTCGTCCGCATCGCCGGCGGTCGTGGCCCCACCGAACAGGACCATGCGTTGCCGGCCGCTGTCGTAGATGCACGGCACGCCCCAGCGCGCGGTCGGCGAACTGCCCGCGACGGTGAGCGGCGTCCAGGCCGGCGTGTCATCGAGCGCGAGGCCCCACACATCGCTCAGGTAGTTCGTGCCGTCGTAGCCCCCGAACACGATCATGCTGTGCGCCGCGCCGTCGTACGCGGCTCCGTGCACCCAGCGTGCACTCGGTGGCGTGCCGAGCGGCGTCAGATTCGACCAGGCGGGTGAGCCCGAGAGCGCGAGGCTCCAAGCGTCATTATAGCGTGTGCCGAGGTTGCTGCCGCCGAACATCACGATGCGGTCGCCGACGGGGTCGTAGATGCCCGCGTGTCCCCAGCGCGCCGCGGGGGCAGTGCCCGAGGGCGCGAGCTGATTCCACCCCGGCGTGCCCGAGAGCGAGAGTTCCCACACGTCGTTCAACCGCACGCTGCCGGTGTTGCCGCCGATCACCAGCATGCGGTCACGCACGGGGTCGTACGTCGCGAGGTGACCCCAGCGCGCGGTGGGAGGAGCGCCTGCGGGCGCGAGTTGCGTCCACGAAGGCGTGCCGCCCAGCGTGAGCGCCCACACGTCACCGAGCGTGCCGGACGTTGCGCTGCCACCGAACACGATCAAGCGATCGCGGAGCGGGTCGTAGATGGCGCTCTGAGCGTTGCGCGCGGTGGGTCGAACGCCGACCGGCTCGACCAATTGCCAGGCCGGCGCGCCGGCGAGCGGGAGGATGTATGTGTCGTTCGAGTTGCCGCCGTTCCGCGAGCCGCCGAACACGATGAGCCGGTCATGCACCGCGTCGTGCACCACCGAGTGATAGTGGACGCCAGTCGTGAGCGCCAAGCGCGACCACGAGCCATCCGAGGCCAGTGTGGCTGCGGCGCAAGCGGGCCGCGAGGTTGCGGACAACACGAGCAGCAGGAGCGCCGAGGAGCTCAAGCGTCTCTGGATCATCGAACTCTGCATCGCGGGACCCTCCCCAGCGAATCAACAGCCAAACGCCGAGCGCACTCGCGCCCGCTGGGGGTGGGCCAATCGTGACCGGTCGCCCGGCCCGAGCATCCGATAGCTTAGACCATCGGGCCGGGAGCTCAAATGATATTCGGTTGCGCTCCGGGGGGCCCGCGGCGGATCGGCGGTGCCGTGGCCCCCCGGCCCTGAGTCAGGCCATCAGAACCACGGCTCGTCGGCGGTCGGTCCGTAGATGCTCGGTACCTTGCCGCCCACCGCACGCAGGTACACAGAGAACTGGCCGCGGTGGTGCACGGTGTCGGACAGCATCATCCACAGCGCGTCCGCGCGCCGGATGGGCGCGGTGGCGCCGCCCGGGCCCACGGGCATGATGATGGTGCTCTTGAACACGTCCTCGGACATGGCGGTCAGCCGCTTGCTCGCGTCGCGGTGGGCCTGCTCGAACGTGCTCACGAGCGCGTTCCAGTCGGCCGGCGGTGCGGGCGGCGCCTGTGGCTCGAGCTTCGGGGCCACGAGGATGGGCTCGGTCACGAACTGCGATACGACCAATATCCACGCGATCTGCGTGGCCGTGTTGGAGCGTTCGGCGGGCTTCCACTGATTCTTGTCCGCGGGATAGGCCTTCAAGACGCGCAGCGTGGTCTGGTACTCGCGCTCG
>JAYVCN010000103.1:0-5356 GCA_043749875.1 Candidatus Eiseniibacteriota bacterium
TTCGGCCTGTCCATGGACTACGAGGTGTTCCTCTTGAGCCGCGTGCGCGAGGAGTACCTGCGCTCGGGCGACAATGATCGCGCTGTCGCCACCGGCCTCGCGCGCACCGGCGGCATCATCACCAGCGCCGCGCTGGTGATGATCTCCATCTTCGCCGCATTCGGCTTCACACAACTGCTGCCGACACGCGAGTTCGGACTCGGGCTCGCATTCGCCGTGGCGCTGGACGCCACGCTCATCCGCATCGTGCTGGTGCCCGCGCTGATGAAGCTCTCGGGGCGCTGGAACTGGTGGTGGCCCGGCGGCTCCCGCTAGCCAGCGGCCGGCGCGCAGGGCTCACGGCGTGCCCCGCCACGGCACGATGCCCAGCGACCACAAGTGAAGCGGCAGCACGACCAGCGTCGCGAGCAACACACCGAGCGCCAGCAGTCGCAGCGCCCATGTGCTGCCCGCGGGCGGCCGCAGCGCGCGGCGCAGCCACAGGCAGAACAGCAATCCCAGCACGCACACCAGTGCGACGGTCCCCAGCTCGAGACCGAGCCGCGCGCCGCGCAGTACCCACAGCCCGAGCAGCGCCACCGTACCGTAGCCCAGCGTGATCGCGACCAGCCCGCGGTAAGCGGGTGAACGCTTCCGCAGACGCGGCACACCCTCGAAGTTCCAATACGCGATCACCGCGAGCGAGGCGGCCAGTGCGCCGACGAACAACACGTGAAACGGGTGCCCGCTGCGAAGCTGCCCGGGTTCCCGCACCAGCGTGGCGAACGAGTTGTCCACGAACAGCCACAGCGCGGCCACGATGGCCACGTAGAAGATGGCCTGCACGTCGTAGCCGCCGGTGGCGGCGGAAAGCCGGCGCTGGCCGTTCCTGTCCAGCGTCACCAGCACCACCAGCGCCAGCGCCGGCGCCACGAGCCACGGCGGCCCGCCGAGGCTGAACGCGCCGTACAGCACCAGGTGCGCCGCCAGCGCGCCGCTGAACGAGAGAAACCGCGTGCGGCGCGCGAGCAGGAGTGTGGCGGCGAGGATGCCCAGCTGCACCGCCAGCTGAACGCCGACCGCCGCCGAAGCGCGCGGTGTGAGCTTCACCAGCAGGTAATAGGTGATGAGCGGCAGCACGAGGTTGTCGCTGCCGCCGGTCGTGATGGCCTCGAACGACGTCACGATGAGCGCGAGCTGCAAGGAGATCATGACGCAGCTGCCACGGTCGATGGGAGTGAGCAGCAGCAACGGCAGGAGCGCGCCGAGGAACGCCGTGAACAGGAATACGGCCGAGCCCTCGAGGCTCCGCTGGTCGCTGTGCACGACGTAGCGATGTCGGCCATACCTCTGTCCCAGCAGCGCGGCCAGAGCGTCGCAGACGACCAGCATGATGAGCGAGACGAGGTAGAACACGGGTCGCCCGGACGCCACGAGAAACAACAGGTAGACCCCGGCCGGGAAGTAGATCTCGCCGTGCGTCTGCCGCTGCACGTCGAACAGGCTCGGCAGCAGCCGCTGCCGGCGCGCCCACGACAACGGCACGGCAATGGCCACCAACAGCGCCAGCAGCGTCCAGTGGCTGCGCAGCACCCACGGCAGCGCCGCCGCGGCGAGCCCGAACGCCACGTGCAAGGTCTTCCGTGTCCACTCGACCGGCGGTGCGAAGCGCCGGTACCACAGCTCGGTGCCGGCCACGACGAGCACGAACCCGATCGCGAACAGTGCGGCGCGCAGGGCCTCGTCGCCCCAGCCGCTGGGCGCCAGCGCGAGCATCACGCCCTTGTCTCGTCCACGCGCAGGCTAACGGGCCTGCGGGCGGCCGAGTCGTCGATGCGCGTCCGCGAAGTCACCCGCGGACAGCGAACCGACGATCGAGATCTCGCCTGCCAGACACACGGCAGCGCAGATCTCGGCGAACTTGGCGGATTGCTCCTTGCCCGCCACGCTGCCCTCGCAGCGCAGGATGCGCAGGCACTCAGTGGCCGTGGGCATGCGCGTGCCACCGCCCACGGTGCCCACCATCAAGTTCGGCAGCGTCAGCGCACAGTAGAGATCGCCGGCACTGGTGCACTCGAGCCGGGTGATGCCCAGGCTCGACTCCGTCACCGAGGCGATGTCCTGGCCGCAGGCCGCGAACAGCGCCGCGATGCCGTTGGCGACGTGCCCGCTCACGCCGATCGAACCCGTGGCCGCGCCGCCCACGAAGCTCATGATCCAGTACTTCGCCATGCGCTCGGGCGTGGTGTGCAGGCCGCGTTTCACGAGCGTGCGCGGCAGCGTCACCTCGGTGACCACGTGGCGGCCGCGCGTGGCGAGGAAGCTCAATACCGTGGCCTTCTTATCGCCCGACATGTTGGCCTCGAGGAACCACGCGGTCGGGCGCACCGGTGTTGTCTCCAAGATGGCCTCGCAGATCGCCTCGGTGCACAGCGTGACCATGTTCTGCCCGGCGGCGTCACCCGTATGGAACGAGAAGATCAGGTAGACGTGATCGCCCTCGAGGTGGGCGTGCAGGTCGAGCAGCCGGCCGTGCGCGGTGCGCGTGGCGGCGATGTCGCGGAAGCGCTCGAAGCTCGACGTCGCCCACGCCGCGAACACCGCCGCGTCGGCGAGCGTCGGCAGCACGAACCCGGGCGCGCGCTGCACCTGCTCGGCGGTGACCATGGCGGACACGCCACCCGCGCGCGATACGAGCCGCGCGCCGCGGTGATAGCTCGCGACCAATGTGCCCTCCGTGGTGGCGAGCGGCACGTAGTAGTCGCCGTGCGCATGCACGCCGTTCACGCGGATGGGCCCGATCAACCCGGTGGGGATCTGCGTCATGCCGATGTACTGCTCGATGCTGCCGCGCAGTTCCGCCGGGTCGGGAGCTTCCGCCCGCCCGGCCAGATGCGGCACCTCGACACCCATGCGTTCGATGAATGCGAGGCGCTGGGCACGTGCGTCCGCCGACCAATCCATGGGACGCGGCACGTCCGGCGGCAGCGGCTTCTGCTCGGGCGTGCGCGGCGCCAGACGCCGGCCCAGCATGTCGAGCGAGCCGAGCTGGGTGAGGCGGCGGATCACCTCGAGCGCCTGCTGGCGCGAAAGCGGCATGCGTTCCTCCACGCGATTCACGGTGCCCGGGGAAGCGATGGACCCACACGAGATCACGACATGATAGCAGGGGGCCGCAGTTGCGCCGGAAGATCCCCGGATGGCCCGTGGCGAAGGCGCGTCGCGCGCTCAGACCGCCGGCTTCAGCGCGGCGCCGTGGATACCGCCGCGGCAGCCTGTTCGCGGAGCGCGCGCAGGCTCGCGTCGCCTGGACGGTCCGCGAGCGCCTTGTTCGCGTAGTCGAGTGCCGCCGGCGCGAAGCCACTGCTGAGCATCGCCTGCACGAAGCGCGCGTGCGCCGCCGGAAGTTGGCCCAGGGGCACCAGGTGCGAGTCGCTGCGCGAGAGGAAATACTGCCAGCCGTCCCGCCCGCTCTCGTAGTCGTGCACGAACACGACCGAGTCCGCGGCGGGCACCATGGCGCGCAGCGTTCGGCCCTCGTCGAGCACCGCCTCGAGCGCGTAGCGCTTGACCGGCGTGTCGGCCGAGACCTGGCCTGAACCCAGGTCCACGTCGTGCGAGATGGACGCCGGGATGAGAATGGCGACGCGTGCGTGCTGGCTCGCGAGCGCGGCGTCCACGTCGCCGATGCCGCGACGCGCGATCTCGCTCTTCCTGAGCACCGGGTCGAGCGGCCAGTCGGTGGCGGCCATGCGCAGATCCTCGCGCACGGACAGCAGCACGTCGCTCCAGCTTGCATAGAGCACCAGCATCGCGAACGCCGCGACCCACGCCGCACGACCGCTGCTGCGGTGGTCGCGCGCGCGGCCGGCACGCCACCCTAGCACTGCGTCCCAGAGCGCGGCCGCGACCAATCCCGCGCCGGCGAGCGGCACGTAGAGGTAGAACAGGTAGGTGCGCCCGGGCAACGGCAGCACCGGCAGCACGGCGAGCCACCACCAGGCCGCGCCTGCGCGCAGCAGTGGGGCCCCGGGCTTCCGCAATGCGAACAGCGTGAGCATGAATGCGATAATCGGAAGCACGATGTGCGCGGCTCCGACCGTGGTGGCATGCAGGTCGGGGATCGGGTCGATGAGGTCCACGGTCCAGCCGAACAGCCGCGCCACGTTCTCGAACAGGTTGGCGCCGAGTGAGACCGCGTACGCCGGCCCGCCGAGGCGGCCGCTGCCCCTGCCGCTCAGCAGCAGGCCGGCGCCGATCAGCACGCCGCTCACGAGCAGCGGCGCGAGTGTGCGTGCGCGTTCACGCCAGGCGCCCGAAGGTGGCGCGGCGAGCACCGCCGCGAATGGCACCAGCAGCACGCTCTCCTTGGCCGAGAGCGCCAGCGCGATTGCGGCGATCGCCACCGCCATGCGCGGCCCGGGCGCCACCAAGAGCAGTGCGGCGAGTGTGCCCGTGAGTGAGAGCAGCTCGCCGATGGACGACGCCGCGAACAGTGCCGGAAAGTGCAGGCGCGAGGCGGCGAACAACCCCGCGCCCACGAACGCCGCCACGGACGAGCCGCCCCAGCGGCGCGCAAGCCGGTAGAGCAGCAGCGTGTTCAACGCATGCAGCACCAGGCTCGCCGCGTGATACGGGAACGGCTCGTGCCCCCACAGCGGCACCACCGCGTGGAACCACGCCCAGCCCGAGAGCCAGCGCCATAGTGTGTGCGGCCACGGCCGGATGCCCGCGGCCTGCTGGAACATGATCAGGTCGTCGAGTGCGAAGTACTGGTGCAGCGTGTGGCGTTGCACCACCAGCGTGAGCGCGAGCAGCGACACGACGATGGCCCATGGTGGCAGCGTGAAGCGCTTGCCAGCGACGGCCAGTGGACTTGCGACCGGGGCCGCGGGCTTTCGCGTTGCGGGCGCGCGAGTCATGCGCGAGGTGTACCACTCGCCACCGGCTCCCGCACGTAGCGACGCAGTGCCGGCGTGCGCCCCGCGACCCATGCCACCGCCAGCAGGCAGCCGAGGCCGCCGCTCACCACGCTCGCGGCGACGCCGAACGCCTGCGCGACCAGGCCCGCCTCGAGTTCGCCCAGCTGCGGGCCGCCCATGAAGAAGATCATGTTCACGCTGGTCATGCGCCCGCGCATGGTGTCGGGCGTCGAGAGCTGGCGGATGACGTTGCGGATCACCATGCTCACCGTGTCGGTCGCACCGGTGAGTGCGAGGCACACGAACGCCGCGGCGTAGTCGCGCGCGAGTCCGAACGCCACGGTCGCCACGCCATAGAGCGCCACAGCCCACAACAGCACCGCACCACGGCGGCGGATGCGATTGGCCAGTGGCGCCATGACGAGGCCAGCCAGCACCGCGCCCACGCTGGGTGC
>JAYVCN010000104.1:0-3266 GCA_043749875.1 Candidatus Eiseniibacteriota bacterium
CGCGCGCGCGAGCACGAGCATGCGCGCATGCGCGGCGACGGGCTCGAGCCCGCGCACCGCGGCGACGAACGCCAGGTACTCACCGGCCGACAGCTCGTCGTGAAACGACGGCTCCTCCGCGGCGTAGCCGAGCGAGCGCTTGGCGGCGAGCGGTGCGTCCCACACGTCGTGGCCCGCCACACGCACATGGCCTGCGTCCGGCGGCTGGAGGCCGGACACGGTGCGCAGCAGCGTGCTCTTGCCGGCGCCATTGGCCCCGAGCAAACCTACAATCTCGCCGGCCCGCACGTGCAACGACACGTTGTCGAGCGCGACACGGTCAGCGTAGCGGCGGCTGATCGAGTGCACTTCCAGCATCAGCCGGCCTCCGGTCGGTACCAACGCCCGATGCGGCGCGTGGCGTGGACGAACGCGCCCAGCAGCACGCCCCAGCCGAACAACGGGATGGCGAGGCTGGACACGACGCCCACGCCGAGCCAGCCATAATAGAGATTCTCGGCCGCAACCGGCGCGCCGGGTAGCGACAGGCCGAGGTGGAGGCCGATGAGCGTGATGAGCAGTGCGGGCAGGAGCCACGCGATGACGAGCCCCAAGCGCGCTGCCGGAGGCAGCGACACTGAGACAACTACTTGCAGCACGAGCACGACGCCGATGGCGAGCAGCATCGGGACGGCGCGCGCACGCCACGCATCGGCGAGCGTGAGCGGCAGTGGCCGCACCGCGGCGGGCGGGTCGCCGGCCGCACGCCACGCTGACCAAGCGCCCAGCCCCGTGCACGCCAGCACGAAGGCCGCGAACGCCTGCGCACGCGTCTCGAGCGGATCGCGACTGCCCAGCCACCACGCCACCACGCTGAGCCCGAGGAACAACAGCGCGAATCCCAGCCGGGCGCGTGGCGATCCGGCGCGCAGCGACACCGCGCCATCGAGCCGGGCCAACGCCCGCCACGGCCGCTCGCCGCGAAAGCGCGCTGGCGGGACACCGCGCACGCGCGGGGCGCGCCGGGCACTCACCAGCGCGCGCCACGCCGCCGGAAGTCGGCGTGCGGGACCCGTCGCGGGACTCGCCGCACGCAGCGCCAGCCAGCACGCGGCGCGGGTGACGAGCGCCCACGCGGGTAGAAACGCGACCGCGAGCAACACGAGCGTTGTCACGTGCAGGAGTCCGCAGCCCGCAAGCCAGGCCGCAGCGGCCGGCACCAGCACCGCGAGCGCGGGCAGGCGTGCCTCGCGGGCGAGATGGCGTTCGACGTGCGCGGGCGCGAGCGGCAGCGCGAGCCATTCCGGTCCGGGCGGTGCGGCAGCGAGCGCCACCTGCCGTGAGGCCGCCAGCGCGCCGCCGGCCAGCACGCAGGCGGCCAGCACCAGCGACAGCCTGCGCGTGCCCGCGCCGGGGCCGCCATGCCGCACCACGCCGTCGAGCGGCACGCGCACCTGCCAGTACGTGAACGCACCCACGCACAGCACCAGCACGAGCATCACCAGCCACAGGCGCACGCCGAACGAAGCCGCGCGGCGTGCGGTGAGCCGGGTCGACAGCGCACGGAAGGCGTGCGTGGGGTCCGGGACCGGCGGGGGCATCGCTGCAGGCGTGGACAGCGTCGTGGAAAGCATCGTGAGGAGCATCATATGGAGAGCGTCATATGGAGAGCATCATGGGCGCCGGGATTGTAGCGGAATCGCGCCCCGCGACTGTCGTCCCTTTGCCACGTCGCGCTGCGCCCCTGCTCGACGACCACCCTTTGCAACCTCATGGGCCGCGATGGCACCCTGCCGGCATGTCCAACCCTGCCCCTGCCGCGTGGTCGCCCCGCTACGCCTGCGACATCGGCCCACACGTGTTCCCCACGGCCAAGTACGCGGGCGTATTCCGCGCGCTGGTGGCCTCGGGCGACCTGTCCGATGACGCCGTATCGCTCGAGCCGCCGCCCGTCACGCGCGCGCTGCTCGCCGCGGCGCACGAGGACGCCTACCTCGACGACCTTGCTGCGTTGCGCTGGACACCGCGCACGCAATACAGCGAGTTGCCGCTCACGCGCGAGATCGTGGACGCGTTCGCACTCGCCGCTTCGGGCACCACCCATGCGGCGCGGCTGGCGCTGCAGCACGGCGCCGCGGCGCACCTGGGCGGCGGACTGCACCACGCCCACGCCGGGCACGCCGAGGGGTTCTGCTACTTGAATGACCTCGCCGTCGCCGCAGGCGTATTGCTCCACGAAGCCCGCGTGCGCCGCATCGCGGTGGTGGACCTGGACGTGCACCAGGGCAATGGCACCGCGCACATCTTCCGCGACCAGCCCGCGGTGTTCACGCTCTCGCTGCATCAGGAGAACAACTACCCGGTGCCCAAGCAGCGCTCCGACCTCGATGTGGGGCTCGAGGATGGCACCGGCGACGACGGCTACCTCGCGGCGTTGGCGCCGGCGCTAGAACAGGTGTGGGCGTTCGCGCCCGAGCTGGTGCTCTACCAGGCTGGCGCGGATGTGTATGCAGAAGATCAGCTGGGCGGGTTGCGCTTGACGTTCACGGGCATCGAAGCGCGCGACCGGGCGGTGATCGACGGCTGTGCCCGCCGCGGCATCCCGGTGGCCACGACGCTCGGGGGCGGCTACGCGCGGGAGCTCGAGGACACCGTGCGCATCCACGCCACGACGTCGCGCCTGGCGCTGGCGGTGGCGCGACGTGGAACGCTGGGAGCGCGCGCGTGATCCGCGTGTGGATCGCCGACGCCACCGGCGCGCGCGAGGGCACGCTCGCGGACGCGCACCGGGTGGTGCAGGACCACACCGCCAACGCCTGGATCGACTTCGACGGCGAGGACGAAGCCACGGTGCGCGAGGCGCTGGCGCCGTGCGGCGTGCACCCGCTCGTGGTCGAGGACCTGGTGCAGCAGGTCAACCGGCCCAAGTTCGACGACTATGGCGACTACCTGTATGTCGTGGTGCATTCCGCGCGCTGGGAGGCGAGCGAGGACCGGCCGAGCCTGCGCGAGGTGGACATGGTCGTGGGCGAGCACTGGCTGGTGACCTACCACGAGGGCGAGACGCGCTCGGTCATGGCGGCCACGGCGCTGCTGCCGCGACGCCCGGCGCTGCTGGCCAAGGGCCCGGCGTACCTGATGCACTACCTGCTCGACGTGCTGGTGGACCACTATCTGCCGCTCGTGGACCGGCTCGCGGAGGACGTGGACAAGCTCGAGGAAGAGGTGTTCACCGACACCACCATGCAGATGCACGCGCGCATCCTGCGCATCAAGCGCGGCATCGG
>JAYVCN010000105.1:0-2628 GCA_043749875.1 Candidatus Eiseniibacteriota bacterium
GGGTTGGGCCGAGTACCACCCTATCGTTGGCGCCGCGGCCGAAAGGGCCTTCTCGATGAGGCGAACGCTCCCTTCGCGCATCCTGCGCTACGGTCGCTCGGCGTTCGGCCTCTTCCTCCATCCATGGCTCCAGAGGCCTCTCGACGCCGCCACGCGCGCATGGGGCACGGCACGCCAGCTCTACTTCGCCACGCGTGCACGGGGCAAGGCACGGAGGCTCTACATGAATGGGCCGCACACTCGGAACGCCTGTTCATGCCCGCAATGCCCCTCGCTGCAGGACGCACGCCGTGGGGCAGAAACCCCTGCGCGAATCCTTCCGCTCCGCTAGTCCTCACCGGCACTTGCAGCCACGACCGGACAGAACGCGTCATGGCGCGCCGCTTGCAATGACTAGGCGATGGCCGGAGTCGGTAGCCTCCAGCCTGCTCTCTCCGTGCGCGACATCTCAGCTCTGACTCCAGGGGGAATGCCGTGTCATTCGTGTCTGTGTTCGCGGTCAGTCTGCTGGCCGCCGTCTCTCCGCATGCCAGCGTGGATGCCAACGGTTCACAGCCGGTGGCGTTCACCAACAATTCGACAACTGCAGTTGTGGCCAACGCCTCTCGTGACTCGGACCGGCCTTCGCTGTCTGCCGGGGCGCGTGCGCCGGACTTCCAGTATCAGTCCTATGATGCCATGTGGCAGCACCTGCACAATGTGCTCGAGCACGGCGACGTGCTGCTGGTGTTCGGGGCGAGCGACGTGGACCTGCGCACGCTCGAGCGCGAGCGCGAATCCCTGGTGAAGAGCGGCGTCATGCCGCTTGCAGTGATCGAACACAACGATCGCGACGTGTGGGCATCGGTCCGCCGGCTCGGCCTCACCTACAGTCTGCTCGCCGACCCCAAGGGCGCGATCGGGACGCAGTTCGGCGTGTTCGACGGGAGTCTGGGTCGCTCGCGCAGCGCGTGGTTCGTGATCGATGCCAAGGGGCGCGTGCGCCAGACCGGGGGTGACATGCCGTCCATCGGCTGGACCTCGGTAGCTGCCACCGCGCTCGGTCGTCCGCTCGGGGGTGGCACGCAGACCGCTTCGAAGCGCTGACGCCGGGTCGCACGCACGGCCCGGGCCGCAAGGCTCGGGCCGTTGTTGTGGGTGGGGCGACGCCGCGGGCGAGCCACGAGCGATCGGTACAGCGCGCGACCGCAGCGCCGCACATTTGCAGGCGCGGGCCGCACGGGGTAGTTTCCTTCGTCTTCTGGCGTCTGGGGTAGCGCTGCTTCGAGCATCCTGACGTCCCGCCGCAACCCGGCGGCGCCGCTTGTTGAGCGCTTGCCGGGTGTTGTCTATAGTCCGCCGCCCGGGCGGACTCGCGGAGGGATGGCCGAGTGGCTTAAGGCGGCGGTCTTGAAAACCGCTGAGCGAAAGCTCCGTGGGTTCGAATCCTACTCCCTCCGCCAGTACAGGCTTGGAGAGGTGGCCGAGTGGCTTAAGGCAGCCGCCTGCTAAGCGGTTAGTCGGGTAAAACTGACTCGGAGGTTCGAATCCTCTCCTCTCCGCCATCGCGTTGCGGGTCGTGCAACGCCCCGCTCCGCCTCGCGACATCGAGGTGGGCCCATAGCTCAATTGGATAGAGCGTCTGACTACGGATCAGAAGGTTGGGGGTTCAAATCCTCCTGGGCCCGCCATTCGACTTCGCACCGCGCGGCGACGCGCAGTGAAAAGTGCTCGTGGCGGGACACGGTGGACACGGGGTAGCGCTCGGGACGTGTCACCGGTGCAGCACACTCACACGGCCGCGAGCATCACGTCGATAGGGAGCTCCCCGCTTCCGGAGGTTGCCGACATGCGCCGTATGCGCGGTTCATCGTTCGTGGCTGTGGTGCTGGTCGCATGCGTCGTGCTGGCCGCCGCGCGCGTTTGCGCCGCCGACCGGAGCAAGTCGGCGGGTGACCGTTTCTGGGTCGCGCCCGATATCGCCCGCTACCCGGTCACGAGCATCGCGATGCTGCCGCCCGTCACCTACGACGGCAATGTCGATGCGCGCAAGCTGGTCGAATCCGCCGTGGGGCAGGCGCTCAAGGGCTCGGGGCACCGCTGGGTGTCGCCGTTCCTCGTGCGGGACTACATACTGAGAGGCGGCAGCGATTCGCTCGCGAAGGCGCTCAACGAGAAGCTGCTCAAGAATCCGCGCCTCGACTCGCTCGACGCTCCGCTCGTCTCCCGCACGCTGCGCGCCCGCGCCATCCTGACCGTGCGCGTGGACCAGATGGAGCGCCGCGAGCTCGAGGCCGGCCAGTCGGGACGGCCGGCCACCACGGTGCAGCTGCGCGCGGCGCTGGTGGATTCCACCGGGCGGCTGCTGTGGACCGCGTACAGCAACGAGACTCTCGAGGGCGCCCAACAGGATGCCGAATCCAACGTGATCGGGGTGAAGGCTTCGGGGCTCAATAACGAAGGCATCGGCAATACCACCAGCGCCCCCCTGTACCCGGAGGTGCTCAGCAAGTTGTGCCAGCGCTGGACCGAACCGTTCCCCAAGCGTGCCGCTGCCGACACGAGCAGCGCCGGGAAGTAGCCGCGTGTTGGTGGTGGACGATGAGACCGGCATGCGCGCCGCGCTGCGCGAGGCGAGCGAGTCGCTCG
>JAYVCN010000106.1:0-3513 GCA_043749875.1 Candidatus Eiseniibacteriota bacterium
GTTCTCGAACACGCGCACTCTCGCACGGGCAAGCTGCAGCTCGACCTCGTCGTCTTTTCCGAGATCCTCGGTCTCCTGCCCGTCCATCACCAACAACGCGGGGCCAGGGCTCATGACGCGCACGGACACCAGCGAGCCCGGCGCCAGAACAAGCGAGCGGCTCCCCAATGCGTGCGCACACGCTGGTGTCACGACGAGCGAATCGAGATTCGGCGCCACCAATGGCCCGCCGGCCGACAACGAGTACGCCGTCGAGCCACTGGAACTCGCAGCGATGAGCCCGTCAGCCACGAGATGCCCCAGGTCCTGCCCCAGCGCCGCGACGCGCATGTGCATAGCTGAATAGCTGGTCGCGCTACGAATGACCGCGTCATTCAAAGCGAACCCCATGGGCTTCGCGCGCCCCTTGCCCCCGCGCCGGATGCGTGTCTCGACGCCGGTGCGCGTGGCCGTGCGCCATTTGCCGCCGAGTGCGGCGGCCACGGCGGCATCGACCTCGCGGCCTTCAGCGGCAGCCAGGAAGCCCAACCCGCCCATGTTCACCGCCAGAAGCACACCCTTCTGCCCCGCCAGCGCGCGGCCGGCGGTGAGCACGGTGCCGTCCCCGCCGAGCGAGATCATCACCTGGCACCAGCGCGCGAGCACCTCGAGCGCTTCACCGGTGGAGCTCACGGCTGCGGCGAGCTCGCGCTCGAGCCGCACCACCGCGCCCTTGCGTGTCAGCATGTCGCGCAGCCGCACGGCCTCGCGCCGCACTTGGGGCCGGCCGAGGTGGCCGAGGATGGCGATGCGGCGGCCGCGAACGCTCACAGGAACTGGTGGCGGCTCTGGCGCACGAACTCGAGCGTGCGGCGCGCGATGCCCTCGGCGTCGAGGCCGAGTTGCTTGAGGAGCTCGTCGCGCTTGCCGTGCAGCACGAACTGGTTGGGCACGCCCAGCCGGAGCTGCGGCACCGAGATGCCACTTGCATCCAACATCTCGCTCACCGCACTACCAAAGCCGCCGGCCAGAACATTCTCCTCCACCGTGACGATGCGGCCGGTCGAGCGAGCGAGGCCGCCGATCATCAGCTCGTCCACGGGCGCGGCGAAGCGCGCGTTCACCACGGTCGCCGACACGCCCTGCGTCGCCAGCAGCTCGGCCGCGGCGAGGCTCGGCGCCACCATGGTGCCGAGCGCGATGATCGCCACGTCTCCCCCGGCGCGCAGTTGCTCGGCCTTGCCGATCTCGAGCATGCGCAGCTCGCGCTCTTCCAACTTGTCCTCGGGAATCGGCGAGCGAGGGTAGCGCACCGCGATCGGGTGTGTGCCGGGCCAATACGCCGCGGTCCACAGCATGTCGCGCAGTTCCTCACCGTTCATCGGCTGCATGACGACGGTGCCCGGGATCATGCGCAGGTAGCCGACGTCGAACACGCCATGCTGCGGCGCGCCATCGTCGCCGACCAGCCCGGCGCGATCCAGGCATAAGACGATCTTCAGATCCTGCACGGCGACATCATGAATGATCTGATCGAACGCTCTTTGCAGAAACGTACTGTAGATAGTCGTCAGCGGCGTCAGTCCTTCGCACGCAAGGCCTGCAGAAAAAGTCACCGCGTGCTCCTCGGCCATGCCGACATCGAAGAATCGCTCGGGGAACGTCTTGGCGAACTGACTGAGCCCGGTGTTGTCGGTCATCGCGGCGGTGATCGCCACGATCTTTGGATTTCTTTCACCGAGCAGCAAAGCGGTCTCGGCGAACACGTGCGTGTAGGTCTTCTTCGCGCCCTTGCTTGGGGTCCCCGTCTCGGGGTCGAATACGCCGACCCCATGGAACGTGGTCGCATCGCCCTCGGCGGGGCCATAGCCGCGGCCCTTGCGCGTCACCACGTGCAGCAGCACGGGCGTATCGAAGCGGCGCAGGTCGGACAGCGTCTCCTCGAGCAGCGGCAGGTCGTGCCCATCGATAGGCCCGAAGTACTTGATGCCGAATTCCTCGAACAGCACGCCCGGCGCCACCATATTCTGCAGCCCTTCTTTTAGCCTATGGGCCGCCAACTGCGCCTTCTTCCCTCCGCGAGGTAGCTTTCCCAACAGCTCCCACACGTCGCGCTCGAATGCGCGGTACAGCCGGCTGGTGGTGAGCTTGGTCAGGTAGCGGTGGATGGCGCCGATGTTGGGCGAGATGCTCATCTCGTTGTCATTCAAGACAAGAATCAGCGGCTTGCCCAGTTCGCCCGCGTTGTTCAAGCCCTCGAACGCCATGCCGCCAGTGAGCGCGCCGTCACCGATCACTGCGACGACATGATGGTGCTCGCCGCGCAGGTCTCGCGCCGCAGCGAACCCGAGCGCGGCGGAGATGCTCGTGCTGCCATGACTTGTTCCGAAAGGATCGTGCTCGCTCTCGCAGCGGCGCGGGTAGCCAGCGATGCCGCCCGACTGGCGTAGCGTGTGGAACACCTCGTAGCGCCCGGTGAGCAGCTTGTGCGGGTACGACTGGTGCCCGACATCCCAGATGATCTTGTCGGTGGGTGAATCAAACACACGGTGCAGCGCCAGCGTGAGTTCGACCACTCCGAGATTCGGCGCCAGATGGCCGGCGTTCCGGGCCACGGTCTGGATGATCACGTGGCGCATCTCGGCCGCGAGCAGTGCGAGCTGGGCCTTGTCCAGGCCCTTCAGGTCGGCCGGCGAATGGATGTTGTCGAGCAGGCTCATGAGTGGTGGACCCGGTACCAGAGGATGGCGCTGCCCACGCCGAGAATGGCTCCCACGAACACCTCGAACGGCGTGTGGCCCAAGAGCTCCATGAGCTTCTGGGTCTCCTTCTCAGGGTGCTGGAACTGGGTCTCGATCAAGCGGTTGAGCACGACCGCCTGCCGGCCGGCAGCACGCCGCAAGCCTGCCGCATCGTACATGACGATGAGGCTGAAGTAGAGCGTGACCGCGAATAGTCCGTTGCTGTACCCGTGCCACAGTCCCACCGCGGCGGACAGGGCGGCCACGGAGGCCGAATGCGAGCTGGGCATGCCCCCCGTCTCGACGAACCGGCTCAAGTTCCAGCGGCGGGTACGCAGGAACGAGCTGAACCCCTTGTAGGCCTGTACGATGACGCCGACGATGAGGGCGAGCCAGAACGGTTCCGTGACGTCCTCCCCTACGATTCCTCGAGGCTGGCTGGACAGCAGTCCGGGTGTTCCTGCCGCCCCCCGGGCGGGCGTTCGGCGGGCGATGGTGGGGAGCGCTGGGCGGGGTGTCAAGGCTAGGCGCCCCTACCGTTCCCGCTTCCCCACCGCCTCGATCAGCTTGAGCAGTCGCTCCGGCTTGGCGCAGCGCCGCGCGAGCGCGCCGCGCACGGTCTTCAAGAGCGTCGCCACCTCGCGCTTCGCCCGGGCCTCGCCCACGGCGGATGGGTACGTGGCCTTGCCGCGCGCGGCGTCGGTGCCCGGGCGCTTGCCGAGCGTGCGGAGCGATGCTGCACTTGCGTTCAGGAGATCGTCCTGGATCTGGAACGCCAAGCCCACCATCCGGC
>JAYVCN010000107.1:0-6034 GCA_043749875.1 Candidatus Eiseniibacteriota bacterium
GCATTTCGGTTTGCTCATGAGCGCGCGGCCGATGGCGAGCATCTGCTGCTCGCCGCCCGACAGCGTGCCGGACAGCTGCTTCTTCCGCTCGAGCAGGCGCGGGAACAACTGGAACACCATGTCGCGGTCGGCGCGGATGCCATCGCGATCCCTGCGGCGATAGGCGCCCAGCTCGAGGTTGTCCTCGACCGACAGGTTCGCGAACACCATGCGGCCCTCGGGACTCTGCGACACGCCGAGCGCCACGATCTCGTGGGCAGGGACTTTGCTGATATCTTTTCCCTCGAACATGATCCGTCCGGCCCGCGCGGGCACCAAGCCCGAGATGGTCCGAAGCAAAGTTGTCTTGCCGGCGCCGTTCGCGCCGATGAGTGTCACGATCTCGCCGGCCTCGACGTGCAGCGAAACGCTTTTCAAGGCATGCACGGAGCCGTAGTAGACGTCCAGCGACTCGACAGCCAGCTGGCTCATGCGGGCATCTCCTCGCCGAGGTAGGCCTCGATGACTTTCGGATTCGCCCGGATCTCCACCGGCGTGCCCTCGGCGATCTTGAGTCCGTAGTCCAGCACCGTGATGCGCTCGCAGATGCCCATGACCACTTTCATATCATGCTCGATGAGCAGAATGGTGAGTTGGAACTTCCGCCGGATGTCCTGGATGAGGCGCATCAGCTCTTCGCTCTCTTGAGGATTCAGGCCGGCGGCGGGCTCGTCGAGGAGCAGCAGCCGCGGTCTGCCAGCAAGCGCGCGCGCGATCTCGAGCCGCCGCTGCTGGCCATAGGCGAGGCTGGTGGCGGGCTGGTCGGCGTGCTCGCCCAGTCCCATGACCTCGAGCATGTCGAGCGCCTGGCGCTTGAGCGACGCCTCGTCGAGTTCGAACGCCGGCGTGCGCAGCACCGCGGACGCGAGCCCGGCCTTCCGGTGTGGGTGGACAGGAACGCAGACATTGTCGAGGCACGTGAGCCGCGAGAACAGCCGGATGTTCTGGAACGTTCGCGTGATGCCGCCGCACGCGATGCGGTGGGACTTGAGCCCGCTGATGGTGCGGCCCTCGAAGGTCACCTGGCCCTGCGTCGGCGCGTACACGCCGGTGATGACGTTGAAAACGGTGGTCTTGCCGGCGCCATTCGGGCCGATCAGGCCGACCAGCTCGCCCTGGCCAACGGCGAGCGAGAAGTCGCACACGGCCTTCAGGCCGCCGAACTGCATGGTGATATCGGTGAGCTGGAGAAGAGGCGACGTCACGCCGAGCCCTTCGCCGGGCGCCGCCCGAACATTCTGATGAGCGACAACTCGCGCGTGCCGAGCAGCCCCTGCGGCCGCGTGATCATGAGGATGATCAGCATGAGCGAGTAGATGACCATGCGATACTCCTTCACCGGGCGCAGCACCTCGGGCAGCAGCGTCAGCACGATGGCGGCGATCACCGAGCCGCTGATCGAGCCCATGCCGCCCAGCACGACCATGGCGATGACCTCGATGCTCTTCAAGAACGTGAACGAACTGGGGTTCAGGTAGGAGAGGAAGTGCGCGAACAGCCCGCCGGCCACGCCCGCGAAGAACGCGCCCATGACGAACGCCAGTACTTTGTATTTCGTCGTGTCCACGCCCAATGCCTCGGCCGCCACCTCGTCGTCGCGGATCGCGAATAGCGCCCGCCCGTGCGTGCTACGCGCGAGGTTGTTCGCCAGCAGGATCACGGCCACCACCGCGCCAAATACCCAGAAGAAGTTCGCGTACTGCGGGATCCCGGGCAGGCCGCGCGCGCCGCCGATGGACTCCATGTTGAGGATCACGACCCGGATGATCTCGCCGAAACCCAGCGTCACGATGGCCAGGTAGTCGCCGCGCAGCCGCAGGCTCGGCAGTCCCACGAGCCAGCCCGCAGCCGCCGCAAGCAGCCCGCCCGCCACCAGCGCCATGAGCAGCGCGATGCCTTCCGCCACGGGTTGCGGCACGCCGTGCAGCGAGGCCACCAGCGGCATCCCGAGCTTGAACGTGAACATGGCCGACGTGTACGCACCCACGGCCATGAAACCGGCATGGCCGATGGAGAACTGACCGGTGAAGCCATTGACCAGATTCAAAGACACAGCCAATACGATATTGATGCCGATGAGCATCAGGACCTGGAAGTAGTAGGGATTCGTGACCCGCGACAGCAGCACGTTGAGCGCCACCAGCGCCAGCAGGATGACGATCGGCCCGAGCAGTCGTTTCACGCGGGTGTCCCGTTACGGAACATCACACTTTTTCCGCCACGGCCTTGCCGAAGATGCCGGCCGGCCGCACGAGCAGGATGACGATCAGCAGCACGAACGCGATGGCGTCACGGTAGGTGGGCGAGATGTAGCCGGTCACGAGCACCTCGGCCACGCCCATCACCAGCCCGCCCACCACGGCACCCGGGATGTTGCCGATGCCGCCGAGCACGGCCGCCACGAACGCCTTCAAGCCCGGCAGGATACCCATGTAGGGCTCGATCTTCGGGGACTGGAGCGCCACGAGCACGCCGGCCGCGGCGGCGAGCGCCGAGCCGATCATGAACGTGAACGTGACGATGCGGTCCACCGAGATGCCCATGAGCGAAGCGGCCATGTGGTTGTGCGACACGGCCTGCATGGCCTTGCCCACGCGCGTGTAGAGCACGAGCCAGCGCAGCGCCAGCATGAGCGACAGCGACACCACCAGCACGATCAGCTGCTGGTTCGACAGCACCACGCCCATGCCGAGCTGGATGTTCTTCGCCGCCACGATCTGCGGGAAGAAGCGCGGGCTGGCGCCGAACATGAGCACGCCGCCGTTCTCGAGCAACAGCGACACGCCGATGGCGGTGATGAGCGCCGACAGCCGCGGTGACTTGCGCACCGGCTTGTAGGCCAGGCGCTCGATCACCATGCCGATCAGCGCGCACAGCAGCATGCTCGTGAGCAGGACGAGCAGGGCCTTCAGCGGGCTCGGGTTCTCGCCGGCATGGAACCAGCGCGAGGCGTACAGCCCCACGAACGCGCCCAGCATGTAGACGTCACCGTGCGCGAAGTTGATGAGCCGCAGGATGCCGTAGACCATCGTGTACCCGAGCGCGATGAGCGCGTACACACTGCCCCAGGTCACGCCATTGACCAGCTGCTGCAGGAACTCGCTCATGCGTGGCGACGGGCCGCGGGGATCTCACCCGCGGCCCGCCTGTCCCTCTTCGCGTCAGGGGTTGATGGAGCTGTTGAAGACCTTCTTGCCACCCTTGATCTCCAGCACGACGAGCGACTTCGAGGCATTGCGGTTCGCGTCGAGCGTGATGGTACCCGTGACGCCGGGATAGTCTTTCGTGGCGGCGATCAGGTCGCGCAGTTTCTTCGTGGCGGCCTTGCGCTCGGGCGTGCCGGCCTTGGATGAACCGAGCGCCTTGAACGATGCGGGATCGTCGGTCGAGAGCTTCTCGAGGCAGCCGAACAGCACGTTCGCCGCGTCATACGCCAGACCCGCGATCGCGTCGGGGTCCGAGCCGGCGTTCTTCTCGCGGAAGGTCTTCAAGAAGGCTTGCAGCCGCGGATCCGGCAGGTCGAGCGCCCAGTGGTTGGTGTAGTAGGCGCCGTTCAGTGCATCGCCACCGATCTCGAGCAGCTTCGAGCTCTCCCAGCCGTCGCTGCCGAGCAGCGGAACGTTGATGCCGAGCTCGCGGGCCTTGCGCGCGATCAGGCCGACCTCGGTGTAGTAGCCCGGGATGTAGATGGCTTCAGGCTTCTTCGCCTTGATGGCGGTGAGCTGGGCGCTGAAGTCCTGATCGCCGGCGGCATAAGCCTGCTCGGCGACGATCGTACCGCCCATCTCCTTGATCGCGGCGGTGAAGAACTCGGTGAGTCCCACGGAGTAGTCGCTCTTCACGTCCTTCAGGATGGCGATCTTCTTCAAGCCCAGCGTCTTGGTGGCGAACTGCGCCACGCTGTGGCCCTGGAAGTCGTCAAGAAAACACATCCGGAAAATATAGTCGCCCACCTGCGTGACCTTGGGATTCGTCGACGACGGCGAGATCATGGGCACGCCATTCGACTGGCAGATCGGAGCGGCCGCGAGCGAACGGGACGAGGCGACCTCGCCGATCACCGCGACGACTCGGTCCTGGTTGATCAGCTTCTGGACGACGGTCGCCGCCTCGGCGGCCTGCCCCTGGTCGTCCTCGGCCGCAATACGCACCGGGAGCCCGCCGATCTTAGCGTCCTTCCCGCTGGTCAGCTCGGCCATAGCCACATCGACGCCCAGCTTGGTGGACTGACCGAACGTGGCGTCAGCACCCGTCAGCGAACCATACTCACCGATCACCAGCTCGTCCTTGCCGCCCCCCGCGCCGCCGCCGCAACCCGCGGCGAGGATCGTGGCGCCCAGTGCGACGGCGAGCATCAACCCGTGGCGAAGCTTCATGACAGCCCCCTCGTGCGAGTACGTGGACCCCTGCCGGCGACGGGATCGCCGCGCGGCACGGCCCGTGGGTCCGGCAAGGACCCATGCGTGCTGACCGGAATGTGGACCCGGGAAGAGCGCTGAGAGGTAGCACGCCCGCGTCCGCGGCCGCAAGCGGCGGTTGCCGTGGCAATTGCGCGGGTGCTACGGTGCGACGCATGCAGAAGAGTGTAGTCGCACGGACGCGACGATTCTCTGGTGCCGCGACCGTCACCCGATCCACGGCGTTCGCCACGATGCTGCTCGGCCTGCTCGCTGCGGGCTGCGCGCCGCCTGGCGGAGTTGCGCCGCGGCCGGTTCCCGCGCCGGGCGGTGAGCAGGCGGTGCTCAAGAACGGCCCGCGCGCCGGCTACGACGGCCGCCGCGATTCGCTCGACAGCGTCGATGCGACCGCCGTGCGCGGCAAGCGCATCGTGCTCGATCCCGGTCATGGCGGCTTCTTCCCCGGCGCCATCGGCCTCGACAGCCTGACCGAGAAGGAAGTGAACCTCGGCGTGGCGCTGGTGCTGCGCGACCTGCTCGTGGCCGCCGGCGCCGAGGTCAAGCTGACGCGCGAGACCGACCGCGACTACCTGACGCCCGCAGACTCCTCGCTGCGGTCGGATCTCGCGGAGCGTGTGCGCATCGCCGAGGCGTTTGGGCCCGACCTGTTCGTGAGCATCCATCACAACGCCGACCCGGGTGGCGCGCACGATGTGAACGAGACGCAGACCTATTACCAACTGGGCGACGAGGGGCCGTCGTACGACGCGGCGCAGGACGTGTTTCGCACGCTGACACGCAACCTCGGCATCGAGACCACCAAGATGATCCCGGGGAACTTCTTCGTGATCCGGAACAGCGCGGCCCCGGCCCTGCTCACCGAAGCGAGCTATCTCACCTATCCGCCCACCGAGGCGAAGCTGCGCACGCCGGCCGCGCGCCGACTCGAAGCAGAAGTGTTCTACCTCGGTATCGTGCGCTGGTTCATGCGCCGCTCACCGCAGCTCACCCGCTTCGAAGCGCTCGACGACGCCGGCCGCGCCGACACGGTGTTCACCGGGCTGCCGCGGCTCGAGGGCGAGGTGAGCGGTGCGTTCGACGCCGCGACATTGCGCATCGACGGCGCCGTGGTGCCGCTCGCGCTGTCCGGGAACCGGGTGAGCTGGGAGCGCACGCCACCGCTCGCGGCTGGCCCGCACGAGGCGATCCTGTCCGCGCGGCTCGCGACCGAAGGCACCTCGCGCGCGCGCCACCTGCGATTTCGCGTCAGCAAGCCCGCGGCGCGGCTTGCTCTGTCACTCGCGGGTTCGCTTCTCGGCACGGAGCGCGCCACTGCCGGAGCACAGGTAAGACTTCTCGACGCTGACGATCTGCCGCTGCCGGACAGCCTGGGTGTGCGCTTCGCCAGCGAGCCGCGCGGTGTGCTGGTGCCCGCCGAGACCACGGTGGTGGCATACGCCGGCGAGGGGTGGGCCTACTTCCGTCGCGCGGCCGGCGCGAGTGTGAAGACCGCTGCACGCGCGACGCTCGTGGCACGATTGCTCTCGCCGCCCGGTGTCGCCCCGCTCGCCGCAGCCCGCCTGCCGCTCGCGCGTGCG
>JAYVCN010000108.1:0-9610 GCA_043749875.1 Candidatus Eiseniibacteriota bacterium
CCGTGGCCGACGCGGTGCGGCGTTCCACCAAGCTCGAATCGGTGGGCCTGCTCGAGACCAACCGCGAACTCTATCTGGGGCTGACGGATGACCGCCCGAACGATCTCGCCTCGCTCGCGCGCGTCCCGGTGCCGCTGGCCGACGGCACGCGCGTGCCGCTCTCGGCGCTCGGGAGCGTGGCGCTGTCCGAGGTGCCCGAATTCGCGCGCTATCGTGCGCATGGTGTCGAGGCCGTGCACGTGAACCTGCTGCGCCAGCCGTCCGCGAGTATCCTGACGCTGGCCGGCGCGACGCGCGACTGGTTCCTGACGCACAAGGCTGAACTGCCCGCCGATGTAAGCATCCGCGTTATCTACGACCAGTCGCAGCTCGTGCACGAATCCGTGGCCAGCGCGCGCGACGCGCTCGCCACCGGCGCGCTCGTGGCCATCGCCATCGTGGCGCTGTTCCTCGGCAGCCTGGGATTGGGCCTCGCGGGCGCGCTGGTGCTGCCGGGTTCCATCGCCGTGACCCTGGTCGTGCTGCGGTTGGCCGGCCTCGGGCTCGACATGATGACGCTCGGCGGCATCGCCGCCGCGGTCGGCCTGGTGCTCGATGACGCCATCGTCGTGGTCGAACACATCTCGCATCGTGCAGGCCTCAAGACTTCTGCGGCGCTCGCGGAGATCCTGCCCGGCATGCTTGCCTCGAGCGCATGCACGCTCGCCATCTTCCTGCCGTTCGCGGGCCTCTCCGGCGTGGCGGGCGCGTTCTTCCGCGTGCTGGCGTTCACCATGGCGGTGATGCTGTCGTCCTCGCTGGTGCTGTGCTTCACCATCGTGCCGCCACTGGTGCGCGCCGGCGCGGGCCCGAAGCGCCAGGGCCGGATCGCGCGCCTGCGCGAGCGGATCGGCCCGTGGTTCGGGGGCGGTGCTGCGAAGCTGACGCGGCGGGCGTGGACGGCGCCGGTCATCGTGCTCGTGGCGGCACTGCTCGCGGCGTGGCTCGGCAGCACGCTCGGGACCGGCTTCCTGCCGGAGATGGACGAGGGCGCGTTGATCGTGGATGCCGCCGCCCCGCCCGGCACGGCGCTCGCGGAGACGCAGAAGCTGATCGTCGGCATGGAGCACGAGTTCGCGGCCACGCCGGAGATCGAATCGTACTCGGGCCGCATCGGAAATCAGCTGGGGTTCTTCATCACCGAGCCCAACCGCGGCGACCACGTGCTCGTGCTGAAACCCCACCGCAAGCGCACGGGCGAGGAAGTGGCCGCCGACCTGCGAAATCGCATCGAGTCGCAATGGCCGATGCTGCGCATCGAGTTCGGGCAACTGGTGGAAGACGTGATCGGCGACCTGATCGCCGTGCCGCAGCCGATCGAGGTGAAGCTGTTCGGTGAGGACCGCGTCGTGCTCCAGCAGCGCGCGCGCGAGGCGGCCGTACTCCTCGCCGGCATCCGCGGCGTGGTGGACAACAACCCGGGCGTCGTGGTGAGCGGTCCCAACCTCGCCATCGTGCCCGGCCCGGAGGGCCGGCGGCTGGGCTTGGATGCAGGCGCGCTCGCCACCGCCGTGCGACCGGCGGTGTCCGGGCTCGACGCCGGCGAGATCGTGCGTGGCGCGCGCGCGTGGCCCGTGCGCGTGACGGTGCCGCGCACGGGCGAGGGCCCGGGCGCTCTGGCGCAGTTGGCCGTCACCGTGGCGCCGGGCCGCACGCGGCCACTGAGCGAGGTGGCCAGCGTGCGGGCCGACACGGGTGAGACCGAGATCCATCGCGATGACCTGCGCACCACCGTGTCGGTGACCGCACGGCTCGAGAACCGCGACATGGGTTCCGCCATGCGCGACGTGCGCCGCGTGCTCGCCGACAAGCTGCCGCTGCCGCCGGGCATGAGCATCCGCTACGCCGGGCTGTACGCCGAGCAGCAGACGTCGTTTCAGGGCTTGCTGGTGGTGTTGCTCGGAGCGCTTGGAGCTGTGACGCTGGTGCTGCTGGTGGCGTTTCGCTCGTGGCGCGCCACGCTGGCGGTGCTGGCGGTGACACTGGCCTCACTCGCGGGCGTGTTCGCGGCGCTGCACCTGGCGGGCGCCACGTTCAACCTGTCGAGCTTCGTCGGCGCCATCATGCTGGTGGGCATCGTCGCGGAGAACGCCACGTTCGTGGTGTTTGCATATGCCGATGGCGTGAACGCCGGACTCGCGCCAGCGGCTGCGGCGACGGCAGCTGCCACGCGACGCGCGCGGCCGGTGCTCATGACCACGCTGGCCGGCATCGCCGCGCTGCTGCCGCTGGCACTCGGCCTGGGCGCGGGCAGCGCACTGCTGAAGCCGCTCGCCGTGGCGGTGGTGGGCGGCTTCGCGCTGTCCGCACTGTTGCTGCTGCTGGTGCTGCCGGCGTTGCTGGTGATCGGGGTCAGGGCGGCGAGCGACTAACGCGATAGCGCGCGCCCGGGTCGAACCGGGCGCGCGCGACACGCGGTGCTACGGCATCCAGATCATCCGGCGCACCAGCGTCTGCTCGCCGAAGCGCAGGACCGCGAAGTACACGCCGGAGTGTGCGGCCGACGCGGCTCCGCTGTGACCATCCCAGGTGATGCGATGCTCGCCGGCGGGCAGGACGCCGTTCGCAAGCTGCTGGACCAGGCGGCCCTGGACGTCCATCACGTCGATCCGCACGACCCCGTCACGCGGCAGGCCGAACGTCAGCGTTGCACGGCCCATGACAGGATTGGGTGCGATCCGGCTGAACGACAGCGATGCCGGCGGGTCCGGCAGCTGAGCGAGCAGAGCCTCAGGAGTGTGGTTCACCACGACCGGGCCGGAGCGCGACACGGCGTTCACCACGATGAATGCGTCCATGTCCACGCGGGCCGCGGTGGAGAGATTGTTCTTCCGGGCCAGTGCGTGCACGACCATGCGGTGGGTGCGGCCGGCCGCGAGGTTCGTGGCCACGTAGCCCACCGCGGCGACCCGCGACGTATCGGAGTAGAGGTCCACGATCACAGAATCCTTGTCGTCGACCCGCACCGAGACCTTGCCCCGGTCGGGGCCCATGCTGGTGATCCACGCGATGCTGCCGGAGATCGTGAACGGAGCCGAGGCACGCAACTCCACGCCGCACTTGTTGCTCGTGTTGTGGATGCTGCCACCCCAGGCGCCGGCCATCGAGCCCGTGTTCCAGGACCCGGTGTAGATCAGGCGATTGGCGTTCGAATCGTCCACGGGCTCGAGACCGAACTCGCTGCCCGTCACCCATCCGCTCGTCTCGCCAGCGCTCGCGGCCCGGACGCGGAAGCGGTATTGGGTCGGCGCCCCGGCCGGCGCGAGCGGGAGCGCGAGCGTCACGCCGAGCGCCGCGCCGGGTTGCACGGGCGCGTCCACGAACGGGCCACCATTCACGCTCTGCTGCAGGTCATAGTGGGAAACCTGGATTGAAGGGCTAGCGTCCCAGCTCAGGCTCACGGGAAGCGTGCGCTGTCCGGTGCCGCCGTCCGGCAGCGGCGCGATGCGCGCACCGACGCCGATGCTCTGCCGCGGGCCGCTCGGGTCCGCGATGACCAGCCCGCTCCAGCCCGCGCCCATGAGCGGGACGCTCAGGGCCGGGGTGTTCGCGGCGTCGCACGACAGGCTTACCGCCGCCTGGCGCGAACCGAGTGCCGAGGGCGCGAACGCGACACTGACTGTGCAGAACGTATTCGGAGCCAGCACGGCCGGAGCGTCGCTCGAGACGATCGAGAAGTCGGCGGCGTTCAAGCCCGTGATCCGGGCGCCTCGAATGCGCATCGGGGCGTCGCCGGAGTTGCGGAACAGGATCGCACGCGGCGCGCTCGTCGTGGACGGGGACACTCCCTGCCGGTCGAACTGGATCGCCGAAGGAAGGAACGCGGCCACGGCAGCCGGAGACTCGGCCGGTGCGGCACACTGCGCGGCGAAGGGTCCGCCCATCACGCCGGGACCAGTCTCGGACAGGGTTCGCTCCGTGCCCGCGAGTGGCGAGCGACCGAGCCAGACACCCTGCGACTCTGCGCCGGCGATCGTGCCGGCGGGCGTGTCCGTGCCGCCAGTCGCGCGTGCCACATCGGCCGCGGAGAGGTTCGAGTAGGTGGCGGTCCAGTGCGTGGAGCCGGGCGAGTCGTAGGCGAGCAAGCCATCGGCGCCGGCGGCCGCGCTCGCACGCAGCGTCGCGGTGCCATTGTTGTCGAACAAGCCACTGGCTGCGATCAGTTGGTGCTGGAGCTGATCCAGGGGCAGCGGCGCATTCCCGGCGTCCTGCGCGGTGCCGTGCACGACGATCGTCGCCGAATCGACCGCGACCGGAAGCTCGGCCGTGACATCCGCGACCGTGGTCTGGTCGGCGAATCCGGCCGCGTCGGTGATGCGAACGACGTCACCCGCACGCAGATCCGGCGTGGTGACGTTCCAACACACGCCGCCCGCGGCGTTCACCTGCACGAAGCCACTGCCGTCGGCAGTCGCGGGTGCCGAGGTGAACAGCTTGTTGCCGTTGAGGCGGAACACGGTGAACACGTAGGGACCATTGGCGGCCGGATAGCCGCTGCCGGAGACCCAGTCGCGCGACGGGTGCGCACTGAGCACGTGGCCTGCCGCCGGCGGCTCGCTGGCGACCACCACGGACGCGCCGGCTGAGGCGGCCGAGTGATTGGCTTGCAGGTCGAACGCGTCGACGCGGTAGACGTGCGGCGCCGGGGCGACGCTGGCGTCGTGGTAAGTGAGCGTTGCGGCGCCGGTGGTGGCGATGGCGATGCCGTCGCGAGTGACGGTGTAGCCCGTGACCCCGACCGAGTCGGTGGCGGCGTTCCAGCTGACGGTGACGTCGCGGCCATGCACGTCGGGGCCGACGCTGGCGACGACGCCGGTGGGCACGGTGGGCGGCGTGGTGTCGGTGGTGCCGGTGCCCGAAAGCGGCACGGTGAGCGCGGTGGTGCCGGCGGCGTCGCAGGACACGCACAGCCTGGCCATGCGGGCGCCGAGCGCCTTGGGCGAGAACGTCAGTTGCACAGTGAAGAACCCGCCCGGCGCGACCGTGGACGGCGCGGCCGGCCCGGTGAGGGTGAAGTCGGACGCGTTCGCGCCGGCGATGTAGACGGCGAACACCGTCATCGGAGCGGCGCCGTTATTGTCCACCTCCACCGTTTGCACGTTGCTGGTGGCGGCGGGGATAGCTGCGACGTCGGGGAAACCGAGGCTGACGGGAACGAAAGCCGCGACGGCGACGGGACTCTCAGCCGGCGTGACGCACGTGCCTGCCGCGGGGCCACCGTTCACGAAGAAGCCGGTCTCGAACGTGCTCAGCTCGGTGCCGTCGGCCGGCGTGCGGCCGAGCCACAGGCCGCGCGATTCCGCGGCAACCGTGCTGGGTCCGCCGCAGGCGCGCGCCACATCGGCCGCGGACAGGCCGGTGTACGTGGCGGTCCAGTGCGTGGAGCCCAGCGCATCGTACGCCAGCGTGCCGTCGGTGCCGGCGCTCGCGCTTGCACGCAGCATCGCAGTGGCGTTCTTGTCGAACACGCCGGTGGTGGCGATGAGCTGGTGCTCGATCTGGCCGAGCGGCAGCGGATTGCCGGCCGCATCGCGCGCGGTGCCATGCACGACGACCGACGTGCCGGTGGTGGGGATCGCGAACTGCGTGGTGATGTTTGCAATCGTGGTCTGCTCGGCGATGCCGGCCGCATCGGTGATGCGGATGACGTCCCCGGCGCGGATGTCGGGCGTGGTGCCGTTCCAGCAGCCGCCGCCCGCGCCGTTCACCTGCACGAGGCCGGTGCCGTCGGCATTGATGGGCGCCGAGGTGAACGTGGTGGCGCCACGGATGACATTGAACACGTAGGGGCCCTGGGCCGCCGGATAGCCGGTGGCGGACACCTCGTCGCGGGACGGTTGCGCCAGCAACGCGTGCGCTGCCAGCGGCGGATCGTTCGCGATCACGGCCGTCACGCCGGCCGACAGCAGCGAATGGTTATTCGCGGCGTCGAATGCGTCCACCCGGTAGACATAGGTGGCGGTGGCGAGCGCCGAGTCGCTGAAGCTCAGGGTGTTTGGTCCCAGCAACGCGCGCTGGACGCCGTTGCGGAACAGCCGGTAGCCGGTCACGCCCATCGAGTCCGTGGCGGCGTTCCAGGTCACGACCGCGGTGCGGCCGTGCACGTCGGGCGAGACGATCGCGGCGGCTGCACCGGGAACCGTGGGCGGAGTCGTATCGGGGATGAACACGACATTCACAGCGACGTTCGCCGTCCGCGCCGAGCGCAGCCCGGCGGCGTCCACGGCGTCCACTGAGTAGGTGTAGGTGCCGGTCACCAGCCCGGAGTCCTTGTACGTGGTGGTCGGGCTCGGCAGGGTCACGATCAGCACGTTGTCGCGGTAGACGCCGTAGCTCACGACACCCACGTTGTCGGTGGCCAGGGACCACGACGGCATTGCCTTACCGTTCCCCTTCGCGACCGTGAACGTGGCGGGCGTGGTCGGCGGGATGACGTCATCCTGGACGAACGCCACCGCGTTCGAAGCGGCGGACCGGTTGCCCCACAGCTGGCCGAAGCCAGCCTTGATTTGTGCGGACGGTGTCGCGCCCGCGCCAAGAGGCGAGGCGTTATCGAACGCGACTGCCGTGTACGTATGCGAGCCCGCGGGGATCGCGGTCTCCGAGAACGTCGTCGCCAGCGGACCGAGGCGCGCGATGGTGACGCCGTCGCGGCGCACTTCGTAGCCGGCCACGGCGACGTCGTCAGTTGAACCAAGCCACGAATAGGAGCGCGAGTCCGGGCCCGTGACCGTCGAAGCGAACGAAGCGGGCGCGGTCGGCGCGGTGACGTCCAGCGGCTCGAGCGGCGCCGTGCAGGTGCCGGCGAACGGACCCGGTACGACGTTCGCGGCGTTCGCGTAGATCGTGACATCGTTGAAGATGGCCGGATTGGCCCCGAGCCACCTGACGCGAATCTCACCCGCAAGGGCCATGGCGACATCCGAGGGAACGAGCCCGGAGTAGCGAACTGTCCAATTGATACCGGTCGGATTGTTCACCGTGTCATAGCTGAACGTGCCGTCCGTGTTGGCGGCGCCGGCGCGCAGCGTCTTGCGGCCGTTCTTGGCGAAGATACCCGACCCGATCACGCGCTGGTCGACGTTCGGGAGCGGGATCGGCAGTCCGTTGAGGTCGGACGCGGTGCCGTGGATCTCGATGACGCCGGGAGCGATCTCTGCAGCCGGGCCCACCGTGAGCGGCCTGACGTGGATCTGGTCGATGCTGCGGACGGTGCCATCGGGCAGGTGCGAGACGTATCGGACGATGTCGCCAGGGCGCATGTCGGGCGTGACGGGTCCCCAGCAGGCGGCCCCTGCCACACCGTTCACAAGCAGGTTACCCCCGACCGGCGTCACACCCAGGATGGAGCTGATCGTCACGCCGTTGCGGATGAGCAGGATGTCGATGATGTCGCCGACCTGGACGGTGGACTCGATGGCTTCGTTCGACGGGAACGCCACGATCGACACGGGTGCGGCGGGCGGGTCGTTGATGACCTGAGCAGAGGCGGTGCGTGCACTCGAAGCGGCGACGAGGCAAGAGACGGACAGGGAAAGCAAGGCTCGACTGATAGTACGGAACGTGGGGGCCATGGGGGACCACCTCGGACACGGGTGAGCGCAAGGCGCCCGTGAATACGGGAGAGCGGCGCGGCGGACGCACCTTGTTGGCGACGTGCAGTCTGTGAGTGGAGTTTGGGGAGGGCGAACCCACCCACGCGTCGTTGGAGAGAGATGAACACAGTATGGATAATCACCTGCTCAAGTGAAAGTAAATAAAACGCTGATACGCTGCGTGGTATGAAAAATCGCATCAGCGTGCATTTCGCACTGCGGAAATGTCAGTGGGGCTGAACAGGCGTCACTTGCTGGTAAACGCCGCCGACTTTTCCCGCTCGCTCGCTCGCCCCCGCCAGCGCCGTCAATGCCGCGCGCAGCCGATGAAGCAGCAGGATGCCCTCGCCGCGCACGCGCAGGCCGAACTCGCGGCCGCTGAAGAACTCGGCCTGGAAGTCGAGCCCGGTGACGAGGGCCTTGATCTCGTCCGGCCGCAGCGGACGGCGCAGCGTCACCTCGGCCACGGCCTGGAACACTTTCAGTGTTTCCACAGGAGCTGAACCGCCTCCGGCAGTTCCTCGGCCGAGCACGCGGATGCGACGCAGTTCGACCAAGGCGACGGCGGGTGCGGGCATGGCGCCGAAGCGGTCCCGCAGCTCGAGCGTGAAGTCGTCGATGGCTTCAGGAGTGTGCGCCTCCGCGAGACGTCGATAGAGCGCCAGCTTCTCATGCTCGTCGGGCACGTACTCCTCGGGCAGGAACGCGCTCCAGTCCGTGAGCAGGCGCGGCTCGGGCGCCAGTTCCTCGACTTCGCCGCGCAGATGCGAGACCGCCTCCTCGAGCAGCTTCACGTACAGGTCGAAGCCCAGCCCGACGATGTGCCCGTGCTGCTCCGGGCCCAGCATGTTGCCGGCGCCGCGGATCTCCATGTCCTTCAGCGCCACCTTGAAGCCGACACCGAGCTCGTCAAATTCCTCGATGACGCGCAGCCGCTTCTCGGCCTCCTCGGTGAGCACGCGCCGGCTCGGGACCATGAGGTAGGCGTAGGCGCGGTGCGAGCTCCTGCCGACACGGCCGCGCAGCTGGTAGAGCTGCGCCAGCCCCAGCGTGTCGGCGCGGTCCACGATCAGCGTGTTCACGGTCGGGATGTCGATGCCGGACTCGATGATCATGGTGGCCACCAGCACGTCGGCGCGGCCCTCGGTGAAGTCGAGCATGACGCGTTCCATCTCGTGCTCGTGCATCTGCCCGTGTCCCACCACCACGCGGACCTGCGGGACCAGCTGTTGCAGCTGTGCCGCAGTGTTGTAAATCGTCTCGACGCGGTTGTGCACGTAGAACACCTGCCCGCCCCGGTCGACCTCGCGCAGGATGGCGTCGGTGACCACCTCGGGGTCGTACTCGAGCACGTCCGTGTGGACGGGCAGCCGGTTGGCGGGCGGCGTCTCGATGACGCTCATGTCGCGCGCGCCCGCCAGCGACAGGTTGAGCGTGCGCGGGATCGGCGTCGCGGTGAGCGCCAGCACGTCCACGGTGCGTGTGAGCTGGCGGATCTTCTCCTTCTGCGCCACGCCGAAGCGGTGTTCCTCGTCGATCACCACCAGTCCCAGCTCCGCGAACTTGACGTCCTTCGACAGCATCCGGTGCGTGCCGATGATGATGTCGACATCGCGTTTGGCGAGTCGCGCCACGATCTCCTTCTGTTCCTTGGCGCTACGGAACCGCGACAGCACCTCGACCTTCACCGGGAAGTCGGCGAGCCGCTCGCGGAATGTGTGGCCGTGCTGCTGCGCGAGGATGGTCGTGGGCACCAGCACCGCCACTTGCTTCCCGTCCGGCACGGCCTTGAACGCGGCGCGGATGGCGACCTCGGTCTTCCCGTAGACCACGTCACCGCAGATCAGGCGGTCCATGGGGGAGGCCGTCTCCATGTCGCCGCGGACGTCCTCGATGGCCTGCATCTGGTCGGGTGTCTCGTCGTAGGGGAACGAGGCCGCGAGTTCGCGCTGCCACACGCTGTCGGGCCCGAAGGC
>JAYVCN010000109.1:0-3189 GCA_043749875.1 Candidatus Eiseniibacteriota bacterium
CGCACGCTGGACCTGCTCGACTTGCAGCTGCGCGACGCCAAGGTCAAGGTGACGCGCGAGTTGGCGGACGACCTGCCGCTGGTGATCGCCGACCCGGACCTGCTGCAGCAGGTGTTCCTGAACCTGTGCTTGAACGCCATCCAGGCCATGCCCGAGGGCGGCGAACTCACGCTCACGACCGGCGTGCGCCGCTACCGTACCCGCCGGTCACTTGTAGACGTGTCAGCGACCGACACGGGCGTGGGTATCCCGAAAGAGCTCATGGAGAAGATCTTCGACCCGTTCTTCACCACGCGCTCCATGGGCACGGGTCTCGGGCTGCCGATCTCGGTGCAGATCGTCCGCGACGCCGGCGGCGTCATCACCGCCAAGAACAACCCCGGCGGCGGTGCCACGCTGCGCGTCTCGCTGCCGGTGCCGGCGGAACCGCCGGGCAAGCCGGAGGAATGACATCTTGAAGACCTCCGTGCTGGTGGTGGACGACGAGCTGCTGATCCGCAAGTCCCTGGGCAAGGTGCTGCGCGCCAGCGGCTACACCGTGGACGTGGCGAGCACCGGGGCCGAGGGGCTCGAGAAGGTGGGCTCGCTCAAACCGCAAGTCATGATCCTCGACATGCGGCTGCCGGACACGGACGGACTCACCGTGCTGCGCCGGGCTCGCGAGCTCGACCCGCTACTTCAAGTGATCATCATCACCGCCTACGGCGACGTGCAGGCCGCAGTGGACGCCATGAAGCTCGGCGCCTGCGACTTCGTTCGCAAGCCCTACGAGATGGAGGACATCGTGCTGGCGGTCGAGTCCGCCGGCCGCACGTTCCGCCAGGCGAGCGAGCTGGACCTCTACCGCCGTCGCGCCTGGCAGCACTACTCGGGCGAGGAGATCATCGGCGAGTCGCTGGCCATGGAGCGGGTGCGCGGGCTGATCGAGAAGGTCGTGAAGAGCAAGGCGACCAGCGTGCTGATCACGGGAGAGAGCGGCACCGGCAAGGAACTGGTCGCCCGGGCCATCCACTACCGGAGCGATCGCGGCCAGGCGCCGCTCATGGAGGTGAACTGCTCGTCGTTCCAGGAGGCACTGCTGGAGAACGAGTTGTTCGGCCACGAGAAGGGCGCTTACACCGATGCCACCGACACCAAAAAGGGCCTGGTCGAGCTGTGCGACGGCGGCACGTTGTTCCTGGACGAGGTCGCCGATATGCCCCTGCCCACCCAGGCCAAGTTGTTGCGGTTCATCGATCACCGCAACTTCAAGCGTGTGGGCGGAGCCCAGGATATCTCGGTCGACATCCGCATCGTCGCGGCCACGAACAAGGACCTCGACGAGGAGGTGCGCATCGGCCGGTTCAGGAGCGACCTCTACTTCCGTCTCAAGGTGGTGAGCATCTGGCTCGCGCCGCTGCGCGACCGCGAGGGCGACGTCGCCATGCTGTCGCAGCACTTCATGAAGGAGTTCTCGCGCAAGTTCCAGAAGGGTTTCACCGAGCTCGCGCCGGAAGCGGCGGTGTTGCTCGAGGCTTACGCGTGGCCGGGCAATGTGCGCGAGTTGCGCAACCTGATCGAGCGCGTGGTGCTGCTCGAGGAGGGCGAGCGGCTCGAAGCTGACCACCTGCCGCCCGAGATGCTCGGACGCCGCAACTCGCCGGCGTCCGCCGCAGCGGGCGCGGTGCGCGATGTGCTCGGCCTGCCGACGCTGGCGCAGATCGAGATGGAGCACATCAATGAAGTACTGCGCCTCACGTCGGGCAACAAGAGTCGCGCGGCGCGCGTGCTCGGCATCTCGCGCCAGGGACTCATCGAGAAGTTGCGTCGTTTGCGCATCGAGGATGCGAGCGAGCGAGCGATCGGACGCGCGTGAGCTGTTGCCGCGCCTCATTGAGTGTCACGTTTCTTGGCACTCACAACGATCTGGACACTTCGCATCATCACGCTCGCGCACAAGCAGTTACGTGCGCGATTTTTCTTGGAGAGCCAGTTTGTTGACAGTCGAACGACTGCTCCGCACTGACTTCGCGAACACCGTGCACGACGTGCGCGGTGTTTTTTCTTTCGTAAGCACCACGTTCGCTTGCACATGAGAGTGACGAGTGTGGCACGCGACGACGATTGGCACACAAGCTGCTCTATTCACCGTGCGAGCGACACGTCTGGTGTGCGCGTCGCAGAGACTGTTTAGATATTCAGGCACGCTTCACGTCCTGACTGAAGGGGGTGATCCCTAATGGCTGCCAAGAAGAAGGCTGCGAAGAAGAAGGGCACGAAGAAGAAGGCCGCGAAGAAGAAGAAGTAACCGGTATTCTGGACCTGGCACGTCCTGAGGGGCGAGCTGGCTCACGCCGGCCGCCCCTCGTCTTTTTG
This sequence comes from Candidatus Eiseniibacteriota bacterium, assembly GCA_043749875.1. Lineage (GTDB taxonomy): Bacteria > Eisenbacteria > RBG-16-71-46 > RBG-16-71-46 > RBG-16-71-46 > JAIOPA01. The sequence continues at coordinate 2,356 of JAYVCN010000109.1, forward strand.
CTCGTCGCTGTCGCAACGCCTAGCCGCGCGACCGCGATGCTCATTCCGAAGTCGGGTCGGGGGACTCTGCGCACGGATGAGCCGTCATCCCCGATCCGTGCGGTGCGGTCCACCACGGACGGATGGACCGCCCGCGCTTCTCTCCGCCGCGCCGCCTCTCGCGCCGCGCGCCGCGGCCCCGCCTGCTCTGCGCCTCGCCGCTTCGATCTGTGCCCCGCCGCGGCGATGCGCCGCACAGCCGCGTGCTAGGGTGTGCGCCCTGCGGCGGGCGAGTCCCGGCGCCGACCCCAACCCTCGCGCCCCCTGTGACCCCGCCCGCTCCCGAGCCCATCGCGTTCATCCGCATCCGCGGCGCCCGCCAGCACAACCTGCGTGGCGTCGACCTTGACCTGCCGCGCGGGGCGCTGAGTGTGATCACCGGCGTGTCCGGTTCCGGCAAGTCGTCGCTGGCGTTCGACACCTTATATGCGGAGGGCCAGCGCCGTTACGTCGAGTCGGTCAGTACCTACGCCAAGCAATTTCTCGATCGGCTGCCGCGCCCCGACGTGGATTCCATCACCGGGCTGACGCCCGCGGTGAGCATCCAGCAGAGCGCCCCCGCCCGCAGCATCCGCTCCACGGTCGGCACCGCGACCGAGATCCACGACTACCTGCGCCTGATGTTCGCCCGGCTGGGCAGCGTCCACTGCGGCAAGTGCGGCCGCGAGGTGAGCGCCGACTCGCCGCAGTCGGTCGCCCGCGAGGCGGCCGACTGGCCGAGCGAGGAGCCCGTGCTGGTGCTGGCGCCGATCCCGCTGTCCGAGAAGCTGTCGTGGGACGAGCAGGCCGGCCACC
>JAYVCN010000110.1:0-7769 GCA_043749875.1 Candidatus Eiseniibacteriota bacterium
ATCTCCTCGGTGAGCTCGATCGGGAACCCGAACGTGTCGTGCAGCGCGAACGCCTCGTGCCCTTCGATCTCGGTGATGCCGCGTTCGAGCAGTTTCTCCAGGCGCTGCATGCCGGCCTCGTACGTCTGCCCGAAGTTCGTCTCCTCCTGCTCGATCAGGTGCACGATCCGCTCGCGATGCGTCTCGAGCTCGCGATAGTGCCCACCGAACTGCGCGATGGCGCGTGCGGCCACGCCGGCCAGGAACGGGTCTTTCAACGCCAGTCCTTGTTCAGACCGTCCGCGCGTCACCGCCCGGCGCAGCAACCGGCGCAGCACGTAGCCCACGCCCTCGTTGCCCGGCAGCGCGCCCTCGGCCACGGCGAACGTGAGCGCACGCACGTGGTCGGCGATGATGCGCGCGTCGCGGGTGGCGGCCTGGCGATTCGCGTGCGTGAGCTTAGCACCAGCGAGCACCGCGTCGACGAGCGGCGCGAACAAGTCGGTCTCGAAGATGGTGGTTTTCTGTTGCAGGATCAGCGCCAGCCGCTCGATGCCCATGCCGGTGTCGATGCCCGGGTTCGCGAGGGCTTTCAGCGTGCCGTCGGGCTGCGCGTCGAATTGCGGGAACACCAGGTTCCAGAACTCCATATAGCGATCGCCCGCGTCGCCCGGCGCTTCGCCCCAGAACGCGTCCTTCGGCAGGTAGTCCGGGCGCTTCTCGCCGAGGTCGAAGTAGATCTCGCTGCACGGGCCGCACGCGCCCGCCCCGCCGGCGGGGCCCCAGAAATTGTCGGCGCGGCCGAGCGCCACGAGGTGGTCCGCCGGCAGCCCCAACTTCTTCCACAGCTCCCCGGCCTCGTCATCGCGCGGCACACCCGGTTCGCCACCGAAGATGGAGATGAAGAGCCGCTCCTTCGGCAGCGCCAGCACCCGGGTGATGAACTCCCATGCGAAGGCGGTCGCCTCTGCCTTGAAGTAGGCGCCCTTGGCGCGCGGGCCGAACGAGAAGTTGCCCAGCATCTCGAAGAACGTGTCGTGCCGCGGCGTGAGCCCGACGTTGTCGATGTCGGTGAGCCGCAGGCACTTCTGCACCGAGGTCGCTCTTGTATAAGGCACGTCGCCGCTGGCTGAGAAGTAGGGCTTGAACTGCACCATGCCGGCCGTCGTGAACATGAGCGTCGGGTCGCCGTGCGGGACGAGCGGCGACGACGGCACCTCGGTGTGCCCGTGCTGGACGAAGAAGTCGAGGAAGGCGCGGCGAAGTTCGGCGCCGGTCTTGAGCGAACTGGTCGGGGACATCCGTGCTCCGGGAATTGGGGGCTAGCCTCCCCGGGGCGCGCGGCGCGACCGCCGGGACTGGACACCGCTTGAAACATCGCAGGCCGAGCGAAGATAGCGGAAAGCCCCGGGACAAGTCAGGCCCGGGGCTTGGCGCTGGCGGGAAGGCGAATCGAGCCCTCCCGCCCTGCCGCGTGTAACGGTTGTCGCTCCCGGGGTCCGGCGTCACCCGTCCCGTGAGCCGGCGGCTTCCCTCAGCTCTTCACCTTCGCCCAGGTGGGCAACGGCTTTCCCGTCTCGAGCAGCGACTTCAAGCTCGAGAGCACACGCGGCCAGCCCTCCGAGATGCCCTTCAGCATGTTGGTGTCCGACCCGAGCCGGTCGTGCGTCACGCTGAGCCGCACCATGTCGTCGATCGGCTGCAGCTCGATCGTCACCCGCGAGTGAGCCGACTCGGTCTGCTCCTCCGCCGGTCGTGCCCAGGTCATGACCAGGCGGCGCGGCGGGGTGGACTCGACCACTTTGCCCACCATGTCCACCTTGCCAGAGCCGTCGCTCCGCTTGTGCTCCCAGCGCGAGCCCGGCTTCCAGTCGGAGACGTTGTCGTGCTCCCCGTACTTGCGCGTGAATTCGCTGTCGAGGAGCCCCTTCCACACCTGCTCCTGCTTCGCCGAGATGTACGTCACGTACACGAATGCCGTCTCAGTCATCGAGTGTTCCCTCCAGTTGCTTCTTGAGATGGTCCAGAGCCTGCAATCCACGCCGCTCGAACTTCCGCACCCAGCGATCGTAGATCTCGTGGATCGGGACCGGGTTCAGGTAGTGATGCTTCTCGCGGCCGCGCTTGACCGTGCTAATCAGGTTCGCCGCCTCGAGCACTCCGAGGTGCTGCGTGACCGCCTGCCGGGACATGGCCATCTGCTCGCACAGCTCACCCAGCGTGAGACCGCTGTGGGCGTAGAGCCGGTCGAGGAGCTTGCGCCGGCCCGGGTCTGCGAGGGCTTTGAAGACCTTGTCCATGAGTACCATTATGCAAGTAAATGCTTGCATGTAAAGGGCCATTTCGCTGGCGGATTCTCGCTGCATCCTTCCCTGGACAGGGACTCCAGATCAACGCCCGCGCCAACGGCGCTGCCGCGCTCGTGGCACGTGGTGTGCCCGCTGCCCTGAGCGCGAGCTAGCGAACGACGACGAACCTCGTCACGTTCGGCGGCAGACCGGGCTCGCGCATGACCGCGAGGAGAACGCCAGGCGGCACCGACGTTCCGTCCGACCGACGCAGATCCCAGTCGAACTCCACGGCCCCATCCGGAATATTGCCGAAAGAGCGCAACCGCCGCCCCGCGATATCGAGGATGTCGAGCCTTCGCGCCTTACCGCGAGCCGCGGTGAGCCGGATGGTCAGCCGATCGCGCGCTGGATCCGGGCGGACGAGGATCGTGCTCGGCGTGACGGTCGGCAGATGAGCGACAGCCGTACTCGGCGATGTCACGATGCCGACGCCCGCGCACGCGACCGGGCCCAGGAAGTGAAAGATTCCACCGAGGATCAACACCCCGTCGCGACCGCCGAGCGTGTGCACCGAGCGGTCGGGCGCGGGTGAGTAGATCGTGAGGCCGGGTGCCGCAAGCGAGGTCTCGAGCAGACTGATCCAGGGCCAGGTGGAGACCTGCTGATTGGCCGCAAGGAGCAGCTTCCCCTCCGCTTCCAGGATCGCCCCGGCCGCGTTGAACTGACTCCCCAGCGATGTACGCATGGGATCCCACGGCCTTGCGATCCCGGTGACGGCGTCGAGGGCGGCCACGTCCATGCGCAGCGGTCCACCGGATCGCGAGAAGTATCCGCCGACGACGAGCGCACCCGAGGTCGGACACATGGCCGTCAGGGTTCCCGCGATGTTCGCGGTCCAGGGCGCTAGCTCCAGGTCCGGGAGCCGGAATGACGCGAGCCCCTGGCGCGGCGCGCCGTTCACCGAGCGGAAGGATCCGCTCACGAACAGCCGGTCATCATCCGCCGCGAGGTCCTCGCCATTGGCGTCCAGCACGGGGGCCCACGGCGTGGCGGCACCAGTAACGGGGTCCAGCTCGCACAGCGCTTCGCGCGGATCCGGGCCCACGTGGTGGAAGCTGCCGGTCGCAAACAACCGACCGCCGTGCGCCATGAGCCTGCTCACAAACCCATCGGGCGCCGGATTCCACGCGGTACGGCCGCCGCTGGAGAGATCATAGGAGAACAATTGGTCCGCGAACGCGCCGGCCTGTTGATTCACGTAGAGCTGGCCCCCCACGATGGCGAGGTTGGCCACCAGGTAGTCGGTGGGCGCCGAGAAGTCGCGATTGGTGACCTGCCCGGTGCGAAGATCGATCTCGGCGAGGCAGCGTCGGGGCACGCCGTCGACGAACGTGAAGTCGCCCCCCATGAAGATCGCGTTCCCGTCGCTGCGCAGAACACTGGGGCCCGACACGGCCGTGAGCGATGGCGACCACGAAAGGGTGGTCGCGGCGAGCGTGTCGATCGCCGCCAGCCTCGCGAAGAAGCGCCCGTGCGCTTGCGAGCTGGCCGCCACGTACACGGTCCCGCCCCATGTCGTGAGGGAGGTTGCGACTTCGCCGAATTGGAGCAGGGTCGGGTTCCATGGCGTCAGGTTGAGCGACATGCGCGACAGCGCCGCCAGTCCATTGCGAGTCGCGGTGTCGGTGGAGGAGATGAACCCCGCCAGATAGATGCTGCCGCCCAGAATCGCGATGTCGGAGACGTAGATCGAGAAGTTCGGCGAGCCCGGGATCGGCGAGGCCGCTGCGATGTCGAGTGCCACGAATCCGCGCGCCGCCTGGGCGCCGGCCCGATCGAAGGAGCCGCCGACATAGAGCCGCGCGCCATCGCGCACGAGTTTGTACACGATGGTGGTACCGCCGCCGGGATTCAGGTGCGCATCCCAGGCCAGCACCGCGCCGCTGCCCGCATCGAGCGCGGCGATTCCGCTCCGGTCGATGGACGAGACATTGCTGAAGCCGCCACCCGCGAACAACGTGTCTCCAACGAGCTCGAGCGTGTTCACTCCCCGCCCGTTGGTGTTTGCGTTCCACGGCAGGAGCGCTCCGGTGGTCGCATCCACCGCCGCCAGGTTCACGCGCTGCTCGCCCTCAACGGACGAGAAGAAGCCGCCCACAAAGAGTACGCCCGCGCGCAGTGCCAGCGCGTAGACTGGGCCGTTGGTCATGGGTGCCCACGGAAGCACCGAACCATCGGCTGCCAGGTGCACGAGCCCGCCACGAAGCGCGCCGTTCGCTCCCGAGAGGGTTCCCCCAAGGAACCAACCGCCCGCGCCGTCCCCCACCGCGGCCCGCACTTCGCCCGCGATGCGCGCGTGGGCCGGGACCGGTGCCCCCGAGGCGGCGTTGAACGCCACCCAACCGCCGCACGGCGTCCCGACCAGGTCGAACGCGCCACCAATGTAGAGATGATTGTCGCTCATCGCGGTGGCGTGCACCGCGCCGTTCGTGCCCGCAACGCCCTGCATCGCAGTCTGCGCGCTCGCGGTGTTCACCAGGGCGCCGCACCACATGGCGGTCCCGACACGCCCGAGCCTGTGCAGCCATCCTTGGTGCACGTTCACTCCCAAGCTCCTTCCCTACGCGTCGGCGCCACTCTCCAGCGGGTCCCGCAGCTCCAGCGCACGGCGGATGGTGTCGCTGTCGTAGCCGTGCCGGGCGAGCAGAGCATACAGCCGCTGCCGCTGCGCCTGGGGATCGAGCCGCGCGTAGCGCCGCCGCGCCTGCGCCACGAGCTTGGCCGCAGACTCCACTTCATCGGGGGCACTGCCACGTTCGGCGAGTTGCGCACGCGCCCTTCCGATGTCGTCGTCGGAAATACCCTTCGCGCGCAGCTCCTGTTGCAACCTGCGCCAGCCGGACGGTTTGCGCCCCCAGCGGCCCGCGAGCCACGCGCGCGCGAACTCGGCGTCGTCCACGAGGTTCACCTCGACCAGGCGACCCACCACCTCGGCGATCGTTCCCGGCGCGTAGCCCTTGTCCTTGAGCTTCCGCTCCAGTTCATTGCGCGTGCGGCGCGTGCGCTCGAGCAACTTGAGCGCGGCCTCGCGGCAGGTGGCGGAGTCGGTGGCGTCTACCGCCCCTCGATCACTTGCTCGGCGCACTGGGCCCCGCGCGGGGACCGGGATTGGGCGGAATCGGATTCGCCGGCGGACCGCCCAGACCTTCGCGATGTCTTCGCGGCGGCGGGAACTCGATTGGTTTGGGGGCCGGTTGGGTCTTTGGATCGCTCATGGTTGACCTCCCGTGAGGAACTCGACGCACTGGATGCGGGCTGCCTCGGAAACCAGAATACCATCGCCACGAATCGGAGTGCCGGCCCCATCCTCAGCAATCCAAGAGGCCTCCCTCAGGTAGAGAGAGGGCTTATCCCCTCGATCCGAGAAATACCGGGCGACACCCATCGCTCGTCTCCCGTCGGCGAAATGAACCGAGTGCCACTGCTTTTCGACATCGGCGAACGCGTCCTGCCAAACATCGTCACAACCCGTCCGCGTCGTGAAGCGCAGTTGCCTTGCCAGTCGATAGTGGAGATCGTTGCACGCGATCCAACCCACGATGCCGCCCAAAACGACCGATGAAACTGTGAGGACATACAAGAATACGGCTGCGGAAAGGCCCCACCAAGCCGCGACGGAAAGCTGAGCCCACGCCGCGGAGAGGTCAAGCCCATCACGTGGAAAGCAGCATACGAGGAACGCGGTTCCCGCCACGAGATAGTTCCCGAGCGCGAACGCGACGACTTCGAAAGAACGATCGAACGCGTCCCCCCGGCGCGGCGGCAGATAGAAGTCGCGCACCTTGACTGAGAAGAAACCCGGCAGCAGCGCGACCAGCAGCCAGACGGAATCGAATCCTGTCGCACTCACCGCACCTCCCACCTCGGGGGCGGGTTCCAAAGTGAGGCGGTCCCATGACCGCCCCACCCTGGCTTTTACAGCGTGGCTACTTGCGTCGGTCCGACAGCGTCGCCGCGACGACCGGCACCGGCTTGGCCGGCGTGATGCCCGGCGCGCTTGGAGCCTTGTGCGCCTCGCCATTCGCGCTGTCGTTCGCCGCGAGTCGCGACGCGCCGTTGGCCATCGGCGCCCTGAGGCCGAGCTGCGGCAGCACCCTGGCTTCGATCTTGGCGCGGATGTCGGTGTGTTCCTTCAAGAACAACCGCGTGTTCTCGCGGCCCTGGCCCAGGCGCTCGTCGCCGAAGCTGAACCACGTGCCGGCCTTGCTGATCACGCCCTTGTCGACGGCGAAGTCGATGAGCTCGCCCTCGCGCGAGATGCCCTGATTGTAGAGGATGTCGAACTCGGCCTCGCGGAACGGCGCGGCGACCTTGTTCTTGACCACCTTCACCTTGGTGCGGTTGCCGACCGCGGTCTCGCCTTCCTTGAGCGTCTGGATGCGACGGATGTCGAGCCGCACCGACGCGTAGAACTTGAGCGCACGGCCACCGGCGGTGGTTTCCGGCGATCCAAACATGACCCCGATCTGCATGCGGATCTGGTTGATGAAGATGACGCACGTGTTGCTCTTGCTGATGGAGCCGGTGAGCTTGCGCAGCGCCTGCGACATGAGCCGCGCCTGCAGCCCGACGTGCGAGTCGCCCATCTCGCCCTCGATCTCGGCGCGCGGCACCAGCGCCGCCACCGAGTCGATGACCACGATGTCGACCGCGGCCGAGCGCACGAGCGTATCGCAGATCTCGAGCGCCTCCTCGCCGGTGTCCGGCTGCGCCACGTGCAGATTGGCGATGTCCACGCCGAGCTTGGCGGCGTAGCCCGAGTCGAGCGCGTGCTCGGCGTCGATGAACACCGCGCTGCCGCCGAGCTTCTGGGCATTGGCGATGATGGTGAGCGCCAGCGTCGTCTTGCCGCTCGACTCCGGCCCGTAGATCTCGATGATGCGCCCGCGCGGCACACCGCCCACGCCGAGCGCCAGGTCGAGGCCGATGGACCCGGTCGAGATGGTCTCGATCTCGGGGGCGGCGTTGCCCTCGCCGAGCTTCATGATGGCGCCCTTTCCGAACTGCTTCTCGATCTGCTGCAGCGCCAGGTCGAGGGCCTTCGACCGTTCCTTGGCATTGGCGGGCACGTTGATATCCATGACTGCGTCTCCTTCGCAGGGGCTGCGTCTCGAGTGCGGGGATCCAGGCGGCGGTTCGGGCCGGCAGACCGGCTCCAGACGCGCCTCCCTCTCAGGGATGGGCGCATACTACACATTTGAGCAGTAACTGGGAAGGAAGTTTTTCGGGCGGCACCATGACGTATTGGCAACGAGTTAGGAGGCTGCCCCGGCCAACAGCGCCTCGGCGAGCCGCTCGTAGCGCGAGCCGCCGGCGCCGAGCGCGCTCTTCATGAGCACGAGCCGGTCGACCTGGAAGCGCGCCTCGACGCCGGGGGCGTCGATCAACCGCGTCGTCCAATCGCCCGGCATGCGAACTCGTCCAACCGTGAGGTGCGGC
>JAYVCN010000111.1:0-2508 GCA_043749875.1 Candidatus Eiseniibacteriota bacterium
GGCGGCCCAGGGGCTCGGCGCGGCACTCGGCTCCACGGTCGGCGCGCTCGGCCTGCGCGCGCGCGTCGCGCGCGACAACCTCGCGCGCGCCTTCCCCGAACATGACGCGGCGTGGCGCGCACGCGTACTCCGCGAACACTACCGCGAGCTGGGTCGCGTCGCGGCCGATTACGCACGACTGCCGCAGCTCGTGCATGCGCCGCGCGAGCGGGTATTCGCACAGTGGGAGGGCGAGCAGCATGCGCATGCTGCTCGCGCGCTCGGGCGCGGCGTGCTGTTCCTGACCGGACACCTCGGGAACTTCGAGCTCTATGCCGCGGCGTTCGGCCGCATCATGCCGATGGCGATCCTGGTCAAGCCGCTGTCGAATCCGGGCGCCGACGCATGGCTGACGGCGCTGCGCACCGCGGCCGGCCTGGAGCTGCTGCCCACCGGGCCGGGCGTGCGGGCGGTGGTGCGGCGGCTGCGCGCGGGCGGCTGCGTGGCCCTGCTCGGAGATCAGGATGCGCGCCGCGACGGCGTGTTCGTGCGCTTCTTCGGGCGGCTGGCCAGCACGCCGGCCGGCCCGGCGTGGTTGTCGCTCGCGACCGGCGCGCCGATCGTGTTCGGCACCTGCCTGCGCGCGAGCGACGGCCGCTACGCGGCGCGGCTCCACCCGCCGCTCCTGCCCGAAGGCGACGCGGGCGACGCGGGTGCGGTCCGCGCGCTCACGGCGCGACACGCGGAGTTGCTCGAACACGAGGTGCGCGAGCGCCCGGAATCGTGGTTCTGGTTGCACAAGCGCTGGAAGACCGCAGCACCGGGAGCGGAGGCGTGATGCACCGGTTCGAATTGCGCGTGCGCTACGCGGACACCGACCCGATGGGCTGGGCCTACTATGCGAATTACCTGCGCTGGTTCGAGATCGGCCGCGCCGAGATGATGCGTTCGCTGGGCCGCAGCTACCGCGAGGTGGAGGAGGAGGACGGTGTGCTGCTGCCCGTGCTCGATGCACGCTGCCGCTACTTCCGCGGCGCGCGCTACGACGAGCGCGTCACGCTCGAGACCGGCGTGCTCGACGTGGCGCGCGCTCGGCTTCGCTTCGGCTATCGCGTGCTCGGCGAGAACGGTGAGCGGTGCGCGCTCGGCTACACCGAACATTGCGTCGTGACGCGCGACGCCAAGCCGGTGCGTCCGCCGAAACACCTGGCCGCGTTGCTCGCGGCCGCGCCGCGTGTCGACGCCGAGCTCGCGGCGCTGTTCGGGCAGCAGGCTCGCGAGCCGGCGAGCTAACTCGTGAAGCCCAGATGCTCCGCCTTGTCGCGACCGGCGGTGGGGCCGCCCGGCATGGCGATGGTGCCGAACGATTTCTCGTAGTTGCCGAGATTCTGCTCGAGCGCCTGCAACAGGCTCTTGGCGTGTGCCGGCGTCATGATGATGCGCGCGAACACGCGCGGCTTCTGAAGACCCGGCATGGCGCGCGCGAAATCGAGGATGACCTCGGACGGCGAGTGCGCGATGAACACGAGGTTGGAGTAGATGCCCTCGGCCTCGCGTTCGTTGAGTCCGATCTCGAAGGGCTGGGCGGCAGGCGGCTGATCCACGGCGGGCTCCCGGGCTGGAGGTGAGCAGGTTCGGTGCGGTCCGGCGACCCTAGGCAGGGCGGCCGGGAGGGTCAAGCACCGCGCCTCTGCGGCCGATAACCCGGGTGGACTCCGCCATGGAACCCACCGCCTCCCGATCCGCCCGCCCCGAACCCGCGCCCGACGTCGAGGCGCTGGCGGCGTTGCTGGATTGCGAGTCTGACTTGGAGGCGCTCGAGCGCGCACTGCTTGCGGCCGCGGTGCACGCCGGCAGTGGTGGCGGCGAGCAGGCCTGGCTCGTGCGCTGGGACGAACGCCGCGGGCTGCTGGAAGGCTGGCGCGTCCGCAGCGAGGTGCCCGAGGAAGCGGATCTGGCGACCTGCATCGCGCGCGCGCGTCGTGCGCCGCCGACCGAGCCCGCCGACACCGAGCGCGTGCGCGCGTGGTCCTGCACACCCGACACGCTCGAGGGCGCATGCGAGTTCGCGTGGCGCACCGGCCTGCCAGCGCACGGCTGCGGCGCGGAGCAGCCGGGGGCGCCCTGGGGCGAGTTCGAGCGCGTGTGCGTCGTGCCGCTGCGGCGCGGCGTACGTCCCTACGGGCTGCTCGTGAGCGGTTGGCGCAAGGCCCCCGCGGGCGAGTCCGTGCTCGCGGGCCTCGCCACGGCCGCGAACGCCGCGCTTGCCGCGCAGGCGCGCGCCTCCGAAGCGCGGCGACGGACGCGGCACGCGAGCGCGCAAGCGGAGTTCGCGCGCGCGGCGGTGGGCGGTGGCAACGTGGCAGAGACCGTGCACACGCTCGGCCGGCTCGCGGCGCAGGCGCTGCAAGTGCGGCACGCGGCCGTCTACCGGCTGCGCGACGACGGCACGCTGCGCCTGGAGATGGCGCACGGGCCGGCACCTGGGCGCGACACGCAGGCGCGCGCACTGCACATCCCGGCGGCCGA
>JAYVCN010000112.1:0-2729 GCA_043749875.1 Candidatus Eiseniibacteriota bacterium
GGCCGCGCGTTCGCCCACCAGCTCCAGTGCGATGGACTGCGTCGCCGCGGAATCGCGATTCGCCACGAACAGGTAGGGCGCGCCTTCGGCGTCGGCGAACGTGCCGAGCGTTGCGCGCCCCTCCACCGCCGCGACCAGCGAATCGGCGGCGAACGCCGTGCCGCCGATCGGCGTGCCGCCCGCGTGCTCGGTGCTGAGCCAGGCGAGCCCGGCCAGCTCCTCGCCGAGCGGCTTCAGGCGCAGGTTCAAGTTCCGCACCTGTTCGTAGTGCGATGAGCGCTCGCCGCTCCCCCAGCGGATCATGCCGTCGTGCCAGTGGTAGAAGCTGTCGGGCGCCGGGGACCAGTAGGTGAAATAGCAGAGTCCGCGCGCGCCGTACGACAACCACTGGGCCACCTGCCAGCGCAGCAATGCGTCGTCCACCGCGCGATAGTCGAAGTGCTGGATCACCAGCACGACGCCCCAGAACGGCAGGCCGAACTCGCGCGCCACCTGCGCGGTGCCGGCGACGTTCTCGATGAACTCCCCGCGGTCGCCCGAGACCAGGTGATCGTAGTGATCGGTGGACAACACCGCCGGCTGCACCCGCGTCGCGTAGTCGCGCAGGTACGCGAGCCACTCGTCGCGCGTGTCAAACGCCAGCCGCCCGAGCAGGTTGTTCCAGCCCGGATGCAGCGGGTCGCGCGCGCGCAACAGCCGGAAGAACTCAGCGAGTCGCGCGAACGTCGATGCCCGCGGCTCGTCGCCGAGGTAGTAGCCGAGGAACGCGGGCTGATCCCGGTACGCGGTCACGATGGTGTCGAGTAGCGCGAGCGAGGCGGCGTCGTCCTCGTGCACCTGGTCCAACCGCTGGTCGAGCAGCAGGTTCTTCACGCCCACCGCCTGCGAGTACGCAAGCCGTCGCAGGTTCTCGCTCTCCACGCCCGGGTCCAGCCACGCCAGCACCGTCAAGTTGAACCCCGCGTTGGCCAGTTCGGCGTAGCGGCCAGGCGTGGTCGAGTCCGCCGGCGGGGCGACCCAGCCGTACAGCGCGAACCGGGGCAGCGAGGCGGTGCCCGGGTTGACGATTCCCGACGCGGGCAGGCTGGGCGCTCGCGCGGGCCCGCGGTCGCCAGCCGCCGTGGCGGCGGCCAGGAAGCTGGTGAGTACGACGCAGAGCAGGATTCGCAAGGCTCTCCTCGCTTGGGGCGTAGCTTGAAAGAGTTGGGACAATTCCCTAGGTTGCCCCGGTGCTCGAACGATTACGGGGCCTCATCCTCGGCGGTCGCAAGAACCTTTTCGACCCGAAGATCCACCACCAGCTTGCGCTCATCGCATTCTTTGCCTGGGTAGGGCTGGGCTCCGACGGTCTGTCGTCGTCCTCCTACGGCCCCGAGGAGGCGTTCCTCACCCTCGGCACGCATACGCACCTGGCACTGTACCTGACCGTGGCCATAGTGCTCACGGTCTTCCTCATCTCCGCCTCATACACCCAGATCATCGAGCTGTTCCCGAGCGGCGGCGGCGGCTACCTGGTGGCCACCAAGCTGCTTGGGCGCACCCCGGGAGTCATCTCGGGCGGCGCGCTGGTGGTGGACTACGTCCTCACCATCGCCATCTCGGTCGCCTCGGGCGTGGACGCCATCTTCTCATTCGTGCCGCCGGGGTTCGCGCCGCTCAAGCTCCCGTGCGCGATCGTGGTCGTGGGCGGGCTCACCGCCTTGAACCTGCGCGGCATCAAGGAGTCGGTGGTCGTGCTGATGCCGATCTTCGTGGCGTTCGTGCTCAGCCACTTCCTGCTCATCTTCTTCGGCATCGCCACGCACGCGCACGAGTTCGGCCCGATGCTGCACGACACGTTGCGCGACACGCACGCGGCCGCGGGCGAGCTGGGCACGCTCGGTGTGGTGGCGCTGTTCCTGAAAGCCTACTCGCTCGGCGGCGGTACGTTCACCGGCATCGAGGCCGTGTCCAACAGCACCGCCATCCTGCGCGAGCCACGCGTCGAGACCGGCAAGAAGACCATGGGCTACATGGCCACCTCGCTCGCGTTCACCGCCGGCGGCGTCCTGCTGTGCTACCTCTTGAACGGCGTCGTGCACGAGCCCGGCCGCACGCTCAACGCGTCGCTGTGGTCGCTGCTCACGCGCGGCTGGATGCTCGGCGGCTTCCCGGTGGGCGTGTGGATCGTCGTGTTCACGCTGGCGAGCGAGGGCGCGCTGCTGTTCGTGGCCGCGCAGACCGGCTTCCTCGCGGGCCCGGCCACGCTGGCGGCCATGGCGGTGGACGAGTGGCTGCCCAAACGCTTCGCCCACCTGTCGGAACGTCTGGTGACGCAGAATGGCATCATCACCATGGGTCTCGCCGCCATCGCCACACTGGTCTACACGGGCGGCGCGGTGAAGCTGCTCGTGGTCATGTACTCCATCAACGTGTTCCTCACCTTCACGCTGTCGCAGCTCGGCATGGTCCGCCATTGGTGGGAGGTGCGTGCCAGCCAGCCACACTGGCACCGGCGGCTGCTCCTGTCCGCGCTCGGCACGCTGGTCACGGGCTGCATCCTGGTGGTGACGGCGGTGATCAAGTTCAACGAGGGCGGCCGCGTGACGCTGGCCGTGACCGGCGTGTTCATCCTGTTGTGCATGGCGGTGCGCGCCCACTACGTGCGCGTGCGCGGCGTCTTGAAGAGTCTCGACGACGTGTTGTCCGACCTGCCCATGCCCGAGCGCGACAGCACTCCCGAGCTGGCC
>JAYVCN010000113.1:0-3136 GCA_043749875.1 Candidatus Eiseniibacteriota bacterium
TCGATCGCGCTCAAGGGATTGCCCAACGACGCCGAGCTGTGGTGGCGGATCGGAGCGGTCCACCGCCGGGTGGAGAATTGGAAGGACCTGTTCGCGGCATTCGAGAAGGCCGCGCAGCTCGATCCGCGCAACGCCACGCTGCTCATGGATCTTGGGAACATCTACAATCGCCTGCACCGCTACCCGGATGCCGTGGGCGCGTTCGACCGGGCGCTGAGCCTGGCGCCGGATCTTCAGGATGCGGCGCTGCAGCGCGGGCGTACGCACGTGCTCTGGCTGGGCCAGCTCGACGCGCTGCGCGCGGCCCTGACCCGGGCTCCCATGGACGCGGATCTCGAAGTTCCCAATCGGGCCGATCTCCTGCTCTGGGAACGAAACCCCAGAGCGCTGCTGATGATCGAGCTCAACTACCCTGACGTCATCGAGGTGCAGGACCTCTACATCCCCAGCGCCATGTACTCGGCCTGGGCGCACCAGTTGCTCGGCGACCCGCAGGCGGCGATTGCGTCATTCGATTCGGCGCGCGTGCGTCTGGAATCCGCTCTGCATACGCTCCCGGACGACTGGCGCGTCCATGCGGCCTATGGCATGGCGCTGGCCGGGCTCGGGCGGCGTGAAGCTGCGCTGGCGCAGGCGCATTGGCTCGAGCAGTCGGTGGTCTATCGCGAGGACGCATTTGACCGCCCGCTCCTCGCGGAGGACCGTGCGCGCATTCTCGCGCAGGCGGGCGATCACGATGCGGCGCTCGACGAGATCGAGCGCATGCTGAACGGTCCTTCATTCTTGAGTGCGCACACGCTGCGCCTCGACCCACGCTGGGACCCGCTGCGCGAACACCCGCGCTTCAAGGCGCTGCTCGAGAAGTACAGCTCCGCGGTGGTGATCCGATAGCCGCGGCCAGCTCCGGGACACGGAGCGGACTTCTGAGCGGGACGCCGCAGGCGCGCCATCCGCTTGCGACGCTCGCGCGCGCTGGCTCGACGCGCGAGTTGTTCACGTGCACACTGGCCGGGCTCCGATTCGCGGTTCACGAACCATGCTCGTTCATTTGCTCCATACCACTCCAGCCATGGAGGCTTCCGAGATGAGTGGCAGACACAGCGAGGCCGTGCGCGGGTTGATGGCCACCAAGCGCTCGCGGCTGTTCCAGGGGACATTCGGTCGCATGTTCCGGCTGATCCCGGCAGCCACCTACGGCAAGGACGACGCCGAGTCGGAAGCCAACCTGCTCAAGCTGGGCGCGGTGATGTCGGCGGAGTTCGAGGCTCCCAAGGACGTCAAGGACGAGGAGGAGAGCGGCATCCCGACGCTCTACACCTATCTCGCTCAATTCATCGACCACGATCTCACGTTCGACCCATCGAGCATCGCGCAGAAGCAGAACGATGTCGACGCCCTGACCGACTTCCGCTCGCCGGCGTTCGACTTGGACAGCGTCTATGGCCGCGGCCCGAGCGACCAGCCGTACCTGTTCGACACGGATGGAAAGACGTTCCTGTTCGGCCACCCGCTCAAGGGCGGCGATCCCAGGGCGCGCGACTTGCAGCGCGCCGGCCCGGGGGCATCGCGTGCATTGATCGGCGATCCGCGCAACGACGAGAACTCGTTGGTCTCGCAGTTGCATGGCCTGTTCCTGCGTTTCCACAATCGGGTCGTCGCCGAGCACCCGGCCTGGTCATTTGAAGACGTCCAGCAATTCGTGCGCTTCCACTACCAGTTCGTCGTGCTCAACGACTTCCTGCCGCGCATCGTGATTCCCAGTGTGTTGGCGGAGTTGAAATCGCACGGGCACTACGATCGCCACAAGCTCGAGTTCTTCCACCCGCGCAACCAGTCCTTCATGCCGGTGGAGTTCGCCGGAGCGTGCTATCGGCTCGGACACTCGATGGTCCGGCCCGGCTATCGCGTGAACGATGGCATACTGTTGCCGATCTTTCCGGTGCCGCCCGATTTCCCCGACGGACTCACGGGATTCCGCGCCATGCCGCCGGATCGGGGCATCGACTGGGGCCGGTTCATCGACATCGATGTGCGTTCCTATGACGGCACCGACGCGGTCAATCGCAAGCGGCTACAGTTCGCCTATCGTCTCGACACGTCGCTGGTCAATCCGCTCGCGAACCTGCCGCTCTCGGTCGCAGGTGATCCGCCGCACTCGCTCGCCGGCCGCAACCTGGTGCGCAGCCTGCGCCTCGGTCTGCCCTCGGGCCAGCGTGTGGCGCGGGCGATGAGAGTGACACCTCTTAAAGACAGGGACATCCTGATCGGCAAAGCCACCGGCGCGGCCGGCGACGCCGTGCCCATCAACGACAAGTCGCTCGGACTGGGGAAGGCGTTCGAGGAGAACTGTCCGCTATGGACGTACATCCTCGCCGAGGCGATGCGCCACGCCGAACCGGTCAAGATACCCGTGCTGGAGAGCGTGAAGATCGACACGCCCAGGCTGGGGCCTGTGGGAGGCCGCGTCGTCGCCGAGGTGTTCGTGGGGCTGCTGTTCGGGGACCCCGGTTCGTTCCTCAATGTGGACCCGCTGTGGCAGCCAGCAGCTGGGCCGGGGTACGCGCTCAAGGACTTCGTGAAGTTCGCGCTGGGTGGCGAGGGGCAGCGGGAGACCATTGTGGAAGCTGACCTTGCGGTGCGCCCAAGTCGGAAGGCCGGGACCAAGGCGCGGCGTGGCAAGCGGCGCGGCTAAGATCCGCTGGGCAGACGGTTCGGTCGCTGACTCTGCCGTTCAGGCCGCGCGTTTCTCCCCACCGTGCTCGGACGACTCGTCCGAGCACTTCGAGTAACGACGGTAGCTGTCTTGGGCCAGCAGCATGGGCAGGCTCAGGAACGCCGTTCCGAGCGGTCCCGCAAGCGAATAGAGCACTGCGAGCAACGCCCCGAGCGAGAACAGCGCCGATGTGGAGAGCAGCTCGTAGAGGGAGCCGAAGTTCGTCCACCACGCCCGCCATGGCGCGACGCCCTCGGTCAGCCCAACGGCCAGTGACACCGAACCGGTGTTGACCAACGCGTACGCGGCCGCTGCGGCGAGCAACGGCAGCACACCCGACTGGACGATGGCCACACCGTGCAAGCCAGCCTGGCCCACCAGCATGTGATACACGAGTCCTCCAGCGCCCACCGCCAGCACCGT
>JAYVCN010000114.1:0-7207 GCA_043749875.1 Candidatus Eiseniibacteriota bacterium
CCCGGGTCTTGTTGCCATCACACACGCGCAGCGCGTGCTCGATGGCCAGCTGCTCGATCTCGGCCAGTGGCCGGACCACGCCGGTCGGGAACGGTTCGCCGGCCGCGAGCGGCGTTGCGGACGCCGCGACCGACATCTCGGCCGGCAGGTGTTCGGCGCGGATCTCGTCCTCGGCCTCGAGCAGCACCACGCGCTCGATGACGTTGCGCAGCTCGCGCACGTTGCCCGGCCAGCGGTACGCCCGCATGCGCTCGAGCGCGGCCGGGTGCAGCCGTGCCGTGGGCCGGCCCAGCTCGCGGCAGAAGCGCGCCACGAAGTGCTCGGCGAGCGGCGCGATGTCGGCGGTGCGTTCGCGCAGCGGCGGCACCACCACCGGCACGACATTCAGACGGAAGTACAGGTCCTCGCGGAAGCGGCCCTCGCTGACCAGCTTGGTGAGGTCGCGGTGCGTCGCGGCGACCACGCGCACGTCCACCGTGATGTCGACCGCGCCGCCGACGCGGCGGAACGTCCGCGTCTCGAGCACGCGCAGCAGCTTGGCCTGCAGCTGCGGGGCCATCTCCCCGATCTCGTCCAGGAACAGCGTGCCGCGGTCGGCGAGCTCGAACAGACCCTTGCGGAAGCGCTTGGCGTCCGTGAACGCCCCGCGCTCGTGGCCGTACAGCTCGCTCTCCAGCAGCTGCTCGGGGATGGCGCTGCAGTTGAGTTCGACGAACGGGCCTGCGGCCCGTGCACTCTTGTCGTGCAGGTAGCGCGCCATCAGCTCCTTGCCCGACCCGGTCTCGCCGTGGATGAGCACCGTCGACGAGCTGGCCTTGGCGGCGCGCTCGAGCCGCGACATCGCGCTCTTCAGGCCGTCGGAGTCACCGATGATCACCAGGCTGCCGGTGGCGCTCTCGCGCAGCCGGCTCACCTCCTGGCGCAGCCGGGCGTGTTCGAGCGCGCGGTCGAGCACCACGCCGAGGTGCGAGAGGTCCGGCGGCTTGAGCATGAAGTCGTAGGCGCCGAGCTGGATGGCGCGCACCGCCTGCTCCACCGTGCCGTGCCCGGTCAACATCACGACCGGCACGGTCGGATCGGCGTCGCGCAGATCCTTGAGTACGCGCAGGCCGTCCTCGTCCCCGAGTTTCAGGTCGAGCACGACGGCGTCCACGCCGCGTTCGCGCACCGCCTCGAGCGCCTCGCGGCCGGTGGCGGCCTCGACGGGCGCGAAGCCCTCGTCGCGGGCCCACTCTCCGATGCTGAAGCGCAACGACCGCTCGTCATCGACGACGAGCAGAGTGCCCTTCGAGGCTGCGCGGGTCGAGCTGTCGCCTTTCGCCATTTCGCTTCTCCAACGGGAAGTTGAGGAGCACCGTGGTGCCGCGGCCTTCCTTGCTGTCGACCGCGATGGAACCGCCGTGTTCCTGCATGATGGTCTGCGAGATGCTGAGCCCCAGCCCGGTGCCGGAGGCCTTGGTGGTGAAGAACGGGTCGAACAGCTTGGCGAGCGTGCCGCGCGGGATCCCCACGCCGGTGTCGATGACGCGCACCTGCTGGGTCTCGATCCACGGCGACACTCGACGGTCGCCGGCGCGGCGACGATCGTCGGCACGGCTCCTGTCCTCGGATCGCCGGCCGGGACCGCGCGGCGGACGGCGGCGCCGGATATGGCGCACCTCGTAGCGGAGCGTGCCGCCCGCGGGCATGGCTTGCAGGGCGTTGAGCGTCACGTTCAGCAGCACCTGATGCACGAGGTCGTCGTCAATGTAGACCGCGGCCAGTCGCGGCGCCACCTCGGATTCCACGCGCACCCCTTGCCGCTGCGCGTTGTCGAGCGAAAGTCCGACCACGCGCGCGACGCAGTCGGCGAGCCGTACGGCCTTGAGCTCGGGCTGCCGCGGGCGCGCGTACTGGAGCAGG
Source organism: Candidatus Eiseniibacteriota bacterium (assembly GCA_043749875.1). GTDB lineage: Bacteria > Eisenbacteria > RBG-16-71-46 > RBG-16-71-46 > RBG-16-71-46 > JAIOPA01. The sequence goes on from JAYVCN010000114.1 coordinate 1,903, forward strand.
CTCGTGACGATGCGATCGAGCCGTGCCACCTCGTCGAGGATCACCTGCACGAAGCGCGCGCGATCGTCGCCCGCATCGAACCGCCGCAGCAGCACCTGGGCGCTGGTGCCGATGCCGGCGAGCGGGTTGCGGATCTCGTGCGCGACGCCGGCGGACAGCTGGCCGAGCGTGGCGAGCCGCTCGTGGCGCCGCAGCTCCTGCTGCATGCGCCGCGTGGACGTGAGGTCGTGCAGCGTCACCAGCACCCAGGCGGGGCGGCCGAAGCGGTGCGCCGTGAGCAGCACGGGCACATCGCCGGCGCCGGGCGTGTGCAGCACGGCCTCGCGCTCGAGGTGGGTCGCTGTGAACGCGTCGCGCGCCAGATCCTCGCCCGCGACCACGGTACGCAGCAGCACCGAGGCCTCGCCCCCGCGGGCGCGCGCCGGCGAAACGCCGAGCAGCTTGAGCGCCGCGGGATTGGCGCTCGACACGCGGCGGCGCGAGTCCAGCACCAACACCCCGGACTCCGCGTCATCCATGAGCGCGCGGAACCCAGCCTCGATCGGGAATGCAGATGGGCGCCGCGGCGTTCGAGCTGGCATTGCCTTCCTCTGGCGAGCACGCAGCATAGCGCCCGTGGGCGCGCTGCGAAAGCCGTGAGCCGCCCGGCGGGGGGCCGGACGGCTCGGGAATGGCAATGGCTGGGCTCGGCGGTGCCGGCGCCTCAGGTGCCGCGGAACTCCAGCAGCACCGCCGCGACGAGGCTGTCACGCACCTCGGCGCGGTCGTACCAGCCCGAGGCGATGCGACGGCGCGCCTCGGCGACGCGCGCGAGCCGCACCACACTGGCTGCGTGCAGTGGGATGATCTGGGTCGGCTTGCGGATCTGTGCAGGCTTGCTGCGCTTGGCTCGAGAGCTCATGGGTCCTCGTCCGGACCGCGCGACGGGCGCCATCTCGCGCCTCGCGCTGCCGGCTCTGTCACTTCTTGCCAGGATCGGCCCCGGCGACCGGCGGGCGCTGCTGCGCCGCCGCCTTCCGGTTCTCCTCCTGGATGCGCGCGTAGATCTCCTCGCGGTGCACCTTCACCTCGGGCGGCGCCTCGATACCGAGCTTCACCTGTCCCGAACGCACCTCGAGGACGGTGATCTTCACGGCATCACCGATCCGGATGTTCTCTCCTAACTTCCTTGTTAGGACCAACATGATTGAACGAGCCTCCGCTCCTCGACCCCGTGTACCCTGCGGTGCACGGGTTGCGGCATGATGTGCCGCTCAGGCTGCGTGCCCACTGGCCACCCGGATGGCGGTCGAATCTATCGCCGGATGGCGGCCCGTGTGGCCGCATCTATTGCTGTGCGTATCGGCAAGGCTTGCAAGCGACTTGACTGAGAATAGCGTTGCGCCCGCGCGCCGTCCACGCGGCACTGTGGACTTGACGGCCGCGACGCCTGCTGCAAGCTTCACTGCCATTCTCTCTTGGGGGTATCTGAGTGGATCGTCCGGGACCCGGCTTCCAGTTGCGCTGGCTGCTGTTGCCTGCCTCATGGGTGCTGCTGGCCTCGGGCTTGAGCCTGCACGAGCACGCCTACACCGGCGTCTCGCTGCATGGCGGCTATGTCGCGTCGGTGGACGCCGCGAGCCCCGGGGCGCTCGCCGGGCTGGTCCCGGGTGACCAGGTGTTGCCCGCCGATTCCTCGCGCAGGGTGGATGTGCTGTCGCCTGGCCCGCTGTCCGGCGCCGCGCCGGGTGAGCCGCTGCTGGTCATGCGCGAGCGCGCCGGCGTGCGCACGCTGGTGTGGCTCGCGCCGCGCGCGCTGCCGGTGGCGGAGCGGCGCTTCAACGCGGTCCTGTTCGCGGTCGTGGCGGCGTTCCTGCTGCTCGGCGGCTGGGTGTGGCGCGAGCGCCGCGACCCGCTCACGCGCACGTTCTACTTGTTGTGCCTTGCGTTCGCGGTGAGCTTCGCTCCGCCCCCCCACCTCGCGTCGCGCGCGGCCGAGGTCGCGTACGCGCTCATCTTCGTGCTCGCGCAGCTGTTCATCGGTCCGTTGTTCTCGCACTTCTTCGCGCTGTTCCCCGAGTCGGCCAAGCCACGCGCTCGCGCCTGGGTGCTGGCGGCTTACGCGGCGGCCACGGTGCTGTTGGCGTGCTACGTGGGGGTGATTCTCGAGACCCTGCTCGGCGCCGGGCATGCGCTGGGTCTGCTCCCGGTGCTGGAAGCCGCATCGAGCGCGGTGTTCGCCGCCGGTCTGCTCGGCGGCCTGGTGCTGTTCGCGTTGGCGTTCGCGCGCGCCGAGTCGGCGGATGCGCGGCGTCGGCTGCGCGTCGCATTCTTCGGCACGCTGCTCGGGGTGTTGCCGTTCGCGCTGCTGGTCGGCCTGCACAATCTCTCGCATGCGCCGGCCTTGCCCGGGGAGCGTTGGGCGGTGCCATTCACGCTGCTCGTGCCGCTGTCATTCGCGTGGGCGATGGCGGTGCATAACGTGTTCGACTTCCGCGTCGCTCTGCGGGCGTTCACGCGCGCCGCGGTGGCGCTGCTGGCCGCCGGCCTGCTGTACGTGGCGGGCGAGTGGCTGTCCGCATCGTGGTGGCCGGCGCTCGGCCAGGGGGTGGCCGGCTCGGCGCTCGCACTCGCGGCGCTGCTCGCGGCCCTCGCCGGCCCGGCGAGCGGCTGGCTCGGCGCGGCTGGCCGCCGGCTGGTGCCGATCGTCGGCGAATGGTCGCTGCGCGACTGGACCCCGGAGGGCAGCGACGAGCCGCAATTGCTGCACGGCGCATGCGAGGCGATCGTGCACGCGCTGCGCCTCGACGGCTGCGCGGCGCTGCGCATGGACGAGCGCGGCAGCGTGCTCGCGCGTGCGGGCGTGCTGCTGGCCCCGGCGTTGTCGGCGGCGGCACCCGCTGCGCTCAGACACGAGAGCGGTCCGCGCGAGCCCACCCAGCTGCGGCTCTCGCACGAGGATCGCGACGCGCTCGAGCACACCGGCGCGCGCTGGATCCTGCCCGTGAACGACCGGGTGGCGCTGGTGCTCGGCCGGCGCTTCGCCGGGGCGTGGCTGTCGCGCGAGGAGTCACGCGCGCTCGAGCAGCTCGCGCAATTGCTCGGGGTGGGCCTCGAGAACCTGGAGCTCAAGCGCGAGGCGCGCGACCGCGGCTCACTGGCCAAGGAGATGCGTGAGGCGCACGCGGTGCAGGCCCGACGCCTGCCGCGGCGCACCCCGGTGCTGCCCACGCTCGACTGTGCCGCGGTGACACTGGCCACCGACGCGGTGGGCGGCGACTACTACGACTTCGTGGAGACGGGTGGGCGCGAGTTCACGCTCGCGGTGGGCGACGCGGCGGGCCACGGTGTGCCGGCCGCGCTGGTACTGGCGGGGGTGCAGTCCCGCTTCCGCGACGAGGCGCAACGCGCGCGCCACCCGGGCGAGCTGCTCGAGGCCATGAACCGCGACCTCGTCGCGCTCGACCAGCCCGAGCACTTCATGGGACTGCTGTGCGCGCGCGTGGACGCTGCCGCCGGCACGGTGCGGTTTGCGAACGCCGGGCTCACCCCCCCGCTGCTGCGCCGACGTGACGGCCGGCACGCCGAGCTCACCGAGAGCGGGCTCCTGCTCGGTGTGCAGGCGGGCTCGGTCTACCCGGTGGCGAGCGTCGAACTCGAGCCGGGCGACGTGCTGCTCGTTTACACGGACGGGCTCACGGAGGCGAGCCGCGGCGGCGTGCCCTTCGGCGACGAGCAGGTGTGGACCGTGCTCGACCGCCATGCCCACCGCCGGGCCGCGGACCTGGTTGAGGAACTCATGGGCGCCGTCCGGGCGTGGGCGGATGGCCCGCTGGATGATCTCACCGTGGTGGTACTCAAGCAGTTGGCGCGGGGCCGTTCGGGCGGCCAGGGTGGCTCGCTGTCCGACCGGCTGGGTGGCCCGAGACCCCCCGCCTCGGATCCACTCAAGTTCGGCTAGGCGCCGGCCGACACCCACGAGCGAGGCGACAGGATGCCGCTTCCCCCGCTCGCGCAGCCAACCCACGAGCGGCCGCGAACCCGGTTGACCCCGTTCCGCGGTCAAGCGCGGCGGGCCCTCTGAACATCGGAGGTGGCCGTGGACGTCGGACTGGTTCTGGTCCTCCTGGACCTGCTGTGGTGGATCAGGCGCTGAGTCGTCTGCACCGCGGCACATGAAGATGGCCCTCGGGGCTTCGGGTCCCGAGGGCCGATTTTCTGGCCGCCGCCACGCTCGCGCTAGCGCAGCGCGCCCACCAGTTCCGTGGCCAGTGCCTCGACGCGGTCCGCGACACCGTGTGCCGGATCCTGGTGCACGAGGCGCATGAACGCCGCACCCACGATGGCGGCATCCACGCGACCGCGCAGCTGCCGCGCATCGGCGGCGGTCGAGATGCCGAAGCCGACCGCGATCGGCAGCGGCGTCTGTGCGCGCACCGCCGCGAGCCGCTCGTCGAGCGCGCCGGCATAACCCTCGGCGCGGCCGGTGACGCCGGTGCGCGACAGGCAGTAGACGAACCCGCGACAGCGTGCGAGCACGATGCGCAGACGCTCGGCGCTGGTCGTGGGCGCCACGAGCAGCACCGTGTCGAGCCCCGCCGCGTCCATGGCGGCCCAGGTCTCGGGCAACTCCTCGGGCGGCAGGTCGGAGAGCAGGACCGCGTCCACGCCCGCGGCGTGAGCGCGCGCTGCGAACTCACGCGCGCCGACGCGCGCCACGGGATTGGCGTAAGTCATCACCACGACGGGCAGCTGGGACTCGCGCCGAAAGCGCGCGACCAGGTCGAGGACGTCGAACACGCCCACGCTCTGACGCAACGCCCATTCAGAGGCGCGTTGGATGTCCGGACCGTCCGCGATCGGGTCCGAGAACGGCACGCCCACCTCGACGGCCAACGCTCCGGCGCGCTCGAGTGCGCGCAGCATCGCGAGCGAGAGGTCGAGCGACGGATAACCCGCGGTGAGGTACGGAATCAGACCGCTGGCTGCGGAACGCGCGGCGAATGCCGACGACAGCCGGGACGCGGTCAAACGCGGATCAGCTTCAGTACGGGAACAGGTACGATTCGCCGTTGCGATTGCCGCGGCCCCACGGTCCGTACTGGAGCGGCGAGCGGACGTCGTGCATCTCGACGCGCAACAGGGCGTTCTTGCTCGGACGCCAGGTGAGGTCGAGACCCTCGAGGAAGAACGGGCTGCCACCGCTGCGCGCGCGATCAAGCCCGAACGTGTTGCCGACACTCACGCTCATGCTGAGCGGAGCCCGGAACTGGTACGACAGGCTGGTGACCTGGAGCGCACTCGTCGAGCTGCCGAACCCGGAACC
>JAYVCN010000115.1:0-5543 GCA_043749875.1 Candidatus Eiseniibacteriota bacterium
TCGTGTGGCAGGTGTTCGCGCCGCTGGCGCTGCTGGGCGGCTGGGGTCTGCCTGCGCTGCTCGCGGCGTGGCGACGGCGCCTGGGCCGGCCGCTGGCGATGGCGTGCATCACCATCGCGTTCGTGCTGCAGGCGCTGCTGTTGCAATTCGGCTTCCTCGTCGATCGCTCGGGCGCCACGGCGCCGGAGACGCTGCGCCGGCCGGGTGAGCCCGCGCTCTACGCGTGGGTGCGCGAGCACACGCCGGTGAATGCCGTGTTCGTCGACAACCACTCGCGCGACGTGCTGCTGGTCGAGGGCCGCCGCCGTCTGCACGCGGGCACGCCGTTCGGGCCCGAACGGGCGGCGTACCCGCGCGAGGCGTTGATGCGGCGCCGGGCGGTGATGGACGAGCTTTACGGGGTCGCTCCCGTGCTCGCGGTCGATATGGCGTACCTCGATTCGCTCGGCGGTCCGGCTTACGTGCTGTATCGAGCCGCGGACTTCGCCGGCGCCGAGCCGTGGCTCGCGCTGGCCGCCGATTCGGCGCGCTTCCAACGTGTGTACGCTGCGGGGGGTTGTCTCGTGTATCTGAGAATGCCCTGAGCCCGGCGTTCCCGCATCGGGCCGCGTTCTCGTTCGACATCGAGGACTGGCACCACAGCGAGCTGAACCCGGTCCGCGACGTGCGCCCCGAGGAGAGCATCGTCGTGCGCGGCACCGAGGCGATTCTGGACCTGCTCGCGAAGCACGGCTGGCATAGCACGTTCTTCGTGCTCGGCGACGTCGTGCGCGAGCATCCGGAGCTGATCCGGCGCATGGTGCGGGAAGGGCACGAGCTCGCCTGCCACGGCATGTCGCACCGACCGCTGTGGCGTGCGACGCCCGAATCCTTCCGGGCCGAGCTGCGCGAGTTCCGCGCCGCGGTGCTCTCGGTGCTCGGCGACTTCCCGGTGATCGGCTTCCGTGCACCTACTTTCAGCATCGACAAGTCCAATGCCTGGGCGCTCGATGTGCTCGTGTCGGAAGGCTATCGCTACGACAGCAGCATCTTCCCGATGAAGGTGAAGATGTACGGCACGCCGGGCGCGCCGGTGGGCATCTATCGGCCGGCGCGCGTCGACCTGCGACGCCACGATGCGAACGCGGCTTTGGTCGAGTTCCCGGTCGCGATCGCGGAACTGCAGGGCGTGCGGTTTCCCGTGGGCGGTGGCTTCTATCTGCGCGCGCTGCCGCTCCCCGTGTTCCGTGCCGGGCTCGACTTCATCCTGCGCCATCGCCCGTTCGTGCTGTACCTGCACCCGCGCGAGCTGGCGCCCGAGACACGACGCATGCCGCTCGACCCCGTGAACGGCTTCATCACCTACGTGAACCTGCACACGGTGATCGCCAAGCTCGAGCTGCTGTTCGAGCGCTACGAGTGGACGACGATGCGCGACATTCTTTCGAGCGAGGGCTGGCTCGAGGGCTGAGGCGTGGGGACAGGTCGGTGGCGCGTTTGGGACTCGCCTTGCGCGACGCATCGGAGGCGGTGGCGCTGGCGGGGAGCTCCTCGGCGATTCATCCGGGAATGATTGACACCCGTGAAGCCGGACTGGACGAAGAATTATCTTGACGCACATTCGGGAGCGATCTTCCGGGATCCGCTGCCGGTTCGTGATCCGCGCGCCAACGCGCGCAGCGTGGGCGCTGACGGCGTAACGCCCTGCGTCGCGAAACTTTCTCGTCCAGGGGCGCGATTCGCGCTGCCTGCGCCTGTACGGAAGCCGCGAACACGCATGATACAAATTGATGTGCCCCCGCGACTGACCCTAGCCGCGGAGAACGCCCATGAAGTCCTACTCGCGTTCGCAACTCACTGATGACAGCCTCCTCTCCACCTTTGACACCCGCCTCTCGCTGGATCTCGACAACACCGCCGACCTTCTGGCGGACCTTGCCGAGATCGACGACCGCAAGCTGTACGTGCCGGCGGCGTATGGCTCGATGCGCGACTTCTGCGTGCGCGCGAAGCGCATGTCCGAGGACGTGGCCGGCAAACGCATCCACGCCGCACGCACGGCGCGGCAATTCCCCGCAATCTTCCCAATGCTGGCGGACGGTCGGCTGAGCCTGAGTGCGGTACTGATGCTGGCAACGCACCTGACGCCTCTCACGGCAGGCGGGCTCCTGTTGGCGGCCACGAACAAGACCAATGCGCAGATCGAGAAGCTGCTGGCCGAGCGCTTCCCGAAGCCGGACGTGGCGACCAGCGTGCAGATGATCACTCCTGTCGCTGAAGCGACCGCGGGGTCGGATGCGCCCATGCTTCAACAGGCCGTACGGCCTGTTGTCCCATCAGACGGGCCGAATATGCCGGTGCGGATGGATCCACTTTCCGAACGCAGGAGGCCCGTTCCGCTCTCGTCGGGGAAGTACGCCGTGCAGTTCACGATGGACGAGGAGTTGCACGCGGACCTGCTCGCGGTGCAGGCGCTCCTGGGTCACGTACTGCCCTCGGGGGGCGTCGCGGAGGTGTTCCGGCGCGCGGTACGCGAGCTGCGGAAGCAGCTCGAGCAGCGGAAGTTCGCGAAGTGCGACCGGCCGCGGGCGCAGAAGGGCGTCGCGAAGGGCCGTCACATCCCTGCGGCGGTCAAGCGCGCTGTCCGCGAGCGCGACGGTGAACAGTGCACGTTCGTGAGCGACACGGGCAGACGCTGCGAGTCGCGCACGCGCTTGGAGCTGGATCACATCGAGCCGGTCGCGCGTGGAGGGGAGTCGACCACGGACAACATTCGCCTCCGGTGCCGTGTGCACAATCAGTATGAGGCCGAGTGCACGTTCGGCCCCGAGTTCATGGCCGGGAAGCGGGAGCAGGCGCGGGAGTCGGCGGCGAAGGCGAACGCGATAGCGAGTGCGAAAGCGAAGGCGATCGCGGATGCGAGTGCGCAAGCGGCCGCGGGGGCCAAAGCGAGCGCGGAAGCAAAGGCGCACGCGGAAGCAAGGGCGCAAGCGATCGCCGAAGCCAAGGCCCAAGCCGCCGCGGAGGCCGCGAGCCAGAAGGAGATCATTCCGTGGCTGCGCGCGCTGGGTTGCAACGCCGAGACGGCCCGCCGAGCTGCCGCGCGCTGCGAGGGCATGGTCGGGGCTCCGCTCGAGAGACGTGTGTTCGTCGCGTGTCAGGGCCTCGGGCCGCGCGGGATGCGTCGGGCCTTGCCTGTGGGGAGCGCGCCCGCATGACGCCACCGGCCGGCCGACGCGGGCAGCCGGGCGGGCAGCACTCGAATCGGAGGTGCTATGCAGGCGGGCATCTGATGTGGCAGGGTATCCTGCACACCGCCTCCAGACCTGTCATGACCGGTGGGCAGAGGAGTGGGGCAACTTCGGCGCCATGGCGCATCGAGGTTTCGCATGCATGAGCCCCCTCCCCGCGTCCCATCGGGAGACGTGCGGCGGCGCTTCTGTGCCGGTGCGATCGTGCTTGCGAGCTGCTGCGCGGCCACCATCGCTCTCGCCAAGCTCGACATCGAGGACCGCGGACCGTTGCTCGACGCGGGCGCACTCGCGATGCGCGTGACGAACGCCGGCATCCTCGGCAATGCCTTCTTCGATCGCGGGCTGTCGTTCGATCCCTCCCTGGAGTTCCCACGCGGCAGCGGGCACGAGCTGCTCGGCCATGCGGAGCTGTGGGTCGGGGCCATCGCCGAGGACGGCGCGCGGCGCGTCTCGGGCGGGCCCATGCTCGAGTGGCGGCCGACGCTGGACGCGCACGACCTCGTCCACCGCGCCCGCGCCGGACAAGTGGGCTCGCTGTGGCATCTCGACGACGACGGCGACGGCAAGATCGACGAGGACCCGCTCGACGGCCGCGACAACGACGGCGATGGCCGCATCGACGAGGACTTCGGCATGGTATCGGATCAGGAACTGGTGGCGGACTACCGCGATGACGAGCCGGCTGCGGTGAACTTCACCTACGCCAATGGTGAAGCGCACGTCCCGATGCACCTGAGCGTGCATCAGGAAGCATTCGCCTGGGCGCTCCCGGGATACGATCATGTGGCCGGCTACCAGTTCACGATCAGGAACGAGGGCAACCAGACGCTGCGCGACGTGCGGCTCGGGGTCTACGCCGATCTCGACTCCCGCGAGCGAGCGGACACGGGCGGGCACCTCGACGATCGTGTGGACTTCGAGCCCTACAGTCTCATCGTCCCGGAAGGAATCTCGAATCTCGGTGGCTTCATCAAGGCTTGCTTCACAAGGATCGAGGGTGTCACTCCGGTGGTGAGCAATGGCGATCCGGCCAAGTCGCTGCCTGCGGTCGCGATCGTTCCGCTCTCGCATACCACCGATCCCCTGGGCTACCTGGTGAACTACGCGTTCCCCGGCGCCCGCGAGGCGCAAGCCAGCGCACGGGCGCCGCGGCGAGACACGACGTTCCGGTATTCAGTGTTCGCGCAGGGGCAGCCTCCGGGACAGGGCGGGCCGCCCATTCTCGATGGCGATCGCTACCGGGCGCTCGCGGCAGAATACCCGCGGGCAGCCCTCGACGGCCTTCACGACTGGGCAGTATTGCTCTCCTGTGGCCCATTCGCACGTCTCGAGCCGCAGCACTCCGTCCAGTTCGCCGTGGCGTTCGTCGTCGCGCCGTCGCGCGACAGTCTGCCCGCGTACGCAGTGTTCCCCGGGCTCGCGTGGAGGGGCACCAGCTATTCGTTCCAGCCTGACGGCCCCCTCGGGCAATACAACGTTGGCGAGACCGGGACCAATGGCCACGAGATCTGCTACGAGCCCCCTGCCGGAGTGGTGTTCAACTACGACCCGCACTGTCCGCCCAAGTTCTATACCGATTACTTGCCAAAGGTCCCGACCGGTGGTCCCGCCGAAAGCGAATCCACGTACGTCGCCGGCAAGTGCATCTGGTCCGACTTCGACTGCGATGCCTGTACCGGTTTGGACGGTAAGGAGACCCAGGTGCACTGGCAGGTGGGCGGCCTGCTGCCGCCAAAGCCGTCACTGAACGTCGTCGCGGGCGACACGGTCGCGACGTTGTCGTGGGACAACCTGCCGGAGATCGTGCTGTTACAGCCGGGCGGTTGGAGTCCCGGCTTCCAGTTCGGCGGCTATCGCATCTACCGACTGGACGACTGGCATCGCAAGTCCATCCTGCCCTCGCCGGAGCGCTGGCAGCAGATCGCGCAGTTCCGTCCCGCCGGGCTTACGTTCGCGGGTCCGCCGCTCGCGCCGCTCGTGGATTCCAGCGTGCAGGGAGATACGGTGGAATACGGACAGCAACACTACCCGGCGGGACGCTATCGCTTCGTCGACCACGAGCTCCTGGATGGCTTCGACTATCTCTACGTGGTGACGACGGTGTTCACAAGACTGACCTTCTCCGAGGGCGCTCCCATTCTGGAGGAGCTGGAAAGCCCGCTCACGTCGTCATTCGACGACCACATCACCCCTCAGATCCTTGCATCCGTCACGAATTCGAGAGTCTGGGTCGTGCCGAACCCCTACCGGGCCAATGCTCCGTGGGAGCGGCCACCGGTCGCCGGTGACACGTTCACGCGGCACATCGAC
>JAYVCN010000116.1:0-6347 GCA_043749875.1 Candidatus Eiseniibacteriota bacterium
TACCACCCTATCGTTGGCGCCGCGGCCGAAAGGGCCTTCTCGATGAGGCGAACGCTCCCTTCGCGCATCCTGCGCTACGGTCGCTCGGCGTTCGGCCGCTTCCGCCCTCCTGGCTGCAGAGGCCTCTCGACGCCGCCACATCGAGGAAGCCCTCACCGCCGCTGATCCAGTGCTGATCCGGCTCTGGGCCGAACGGCGGACAGCCGCCTACACCGTGCGGCCGAGGACCTTGGCGATGGTGCGGATCTGCGTCACCAGTTCGCGGAACTGCTCGGGGTAGAGCGACTGGGCTCCGTCCGAGAGGGCGTGGTCGGGGTCGTGGTGGACTTCGATGATGAGGCCGTCGGCGCCTGCGGCGATGGAGGCACGCGCCATGGGCGCCACCTTGTCGCGGATGCCGGTGCCATGCGACGGGTCCACGATCACGGGCAGGTGCGATAGTTCCTTCACCACCGGGACGGCGTTCAAGTCGAGCGTGTTGCGCGTGTAGGTCTCGAACGTGCGGATGCCGCGCTCGCACAGGATCACCTGGCGGTTGCCCTGCGCCATCACGTGCTCGGCCGACAGCAGCCACTCCTCGATCGTGCTCGCCAGACCGCGCTTCAGGAGCACCGGCTTGTCGGTGTGCCCGACCTCACGCAATAACGCGTAGTTCTGCATGTTGCGCGCGCCGACCTGAAGAATGTCCGAGTAGCGCGCGAGCAGGCCGACGAGCTGCGGTTCCATCACCTCGCTCACGACTGCGAGCCCGTAGGCATCGGCGGCGCGTCGCAGCAGCTTCAGGCCCTCCTCGCCCAGGCCCTGAAAAGCGTACGGCGAGGTGCGCGGTTTATACGCGCCGCCGCGCAGGATGGTGGCACCCGCCGCGGCGACCGCCTTGGCGATGGTGAATACCTGCTCCTCGCCCTCCACCGAGCACGGCCCGGCCATGATCGCGAGTTGCGGTCCGCCGATGGCGACCCTCCCCACCGTGATGATGGTGTCGTGCGGATGGAACGCACGGCTCGCCAACTTGAACGGGCGGGTCAGCTTGCTCACCGACTCCACGCCGGCCCAACCCTCGACCTGCTGCCAATCCATCGCGCTCGGATCGCCAACGGCGGCGATCCGGATGCGGCCGTCGTACTCGGTGCGGTGCACCGCGAGGCCGGCCATGCGCAGGCGCGTGGCCACATCGACTGCGGTGGCCTCTGGCGTGGCAGGCTTCAGGACGACGAGCATCAGGACGGCTCCTCAATAATGAAGAAGCCCACGCCATCCGGCATGGGCTGGGGGATCGTGAGCGTGGGACTCGTCAACGGACGAACGCGATCTCCCGGCCGCGCCAGCAGGCACGCCCGTACCAGCGATAGGTCCGATACGGATTACGCAAGACTGCCTCCACCGATGAACGAGCACTGAAGCGGCAAACAGCGTAGCACCTGAAACTTGCGACGGTCAACGCAACGGCTGCAGAAGCTGCCCGGGCCACGCCAGGGCTGGATCGGCGCACACCCACCAAGCGCAGGCCGAGGTGGCTGGCTGACTCAGCGTACGACCACGAACCGCCGAGCGATGCGGCCCTGGTCCGTCACCAGGCGGGCGAAATACGCGCCTGGCGCCAGCCGCGAACCCTGATCGTCGCGGCCGTCCCAGCTCACCGACTGCTGGCCCGCGCCGAACCAGCCGGTAGCCAGCGCGCGCACCGCGCGCCCCGACAGGTCGTGCAGCACGAGCGTGGCCCGTCCCGCGCGCGGCAGTTCGAACGCGAAGCGCGACGCGTCACGCACCGGATTCGGTACTGCGCCCGCAAGCCGCAGCGCCGCGCCCGCACCCGTCGCGGGCACGCCCGTGCCACCCGCCGGCGTGAGCAGGAACGCACGCGACGCCCCGTCCGGTCGCACGCCCTCGCCCACGATGGCGCCATTCCCGTCGATGTCCCACGCCGCCTTGAGCAGCCAGCCGGTACCCGGCGGCAGCAGCGAGTCGAGTTCGACCATCTGATCATTACTCCACAGGAACGCCACCTGCACCTCGTCCTCGCGCGTGCTCGCCCCCACGACCTGGTCGTGATCGTTGAGCCCGAATGCCGCGCTGTAGATGCCGCCCAACGTCCCGAGGCTCTTCATGATGCCGTCAGCCCACAGGAACCCGCGCGAGGCCGGGTTGTTAGACTGAATCATGGACCAGCCGCACACGTGCACGAGTTCGTTCACGTCGAAGGCGTGGCTCGCCGGGCCGCCGAGCGTGCCGAGGTCGTAGAGCGGGCTGCCTGGCTTGCCGAGGAAGGCGTGCCACTCGTCATCGCCCGCCACCTCGGCCAAGCCCACGATGTCGCCCTGCTGATTGATGGCGAGCGCACGGCTCTGCGATCCGCCGATCGTGCCGAGGTCATGCAGCACGCCGGACTTCCACCAGAACGCGCGCTCGCGATTGAGCACGTCGTAGGCCGAGCCAACCACGACGCCGGCGTCGTTGATGTCCTGCGCGTCGCTCCGGTCGCCACCGAACGTCCCCAACTCGGTCATCGCGCCCTGCTGCCACAGGAACGCCCGTTGCAACGTGAGCCCCGGTGGGTAGGCCCAGCCGACCACCATTCCCGAGGCATTGACCGCGCGCGCCAGGCTCTGTGATCCGCCCAGCGTGCCCAGGTCCAGCACGCTGCCATGATCATTGAGCATGGCATGCACGAACGCCGAGCCCTGCACGAACGAGTAGCCGGCCGCGATGCCCGAACCGTTGAGTGCGTAGGCGCCGCTGCCGCGCGCGCCGCCCAAGCTGCCGAGGTCGGTGAGGTTGTAGACGTCGGCACGCGCCATCCCCGGCAGCAGTGCCAGCACGGCTGCGGCGGTGAAGCTTGCGTATCGCGCAAGACGTCGGTGCATGCGGGCTGTTTCCGGGGTCCGGTTCCGGTCCGTGTCCGCGGCCATTCCTGCCACTCCGGCATGGCCGTCGTGACGAATCGAGCGTAGACCACGGGGGGCCAAGTTGCCATGACGGAAGCGACATGGAGGAAACGACGTGCTGGAGGGTCCCGAGGCCTGCGGGGACTCATCCGCCGCGGCGATCGGGCTCGAATTCGCAGTGACGAGACGCGGGGATGCGGATACGTGTGTTGACGTACGAGACGGCGGTACTCTCCCCATGCCTCGCCGATATTCAGCATCGAGTGACAGCTGGCAGAGGCTCGAGCACCCGCGGAGAGGGTCACGGCGCCGATGAAGTATGCACCCCACCTGGATGGATTGAGAGCGGTCGCGATCCTGGCGGTGCTCGTGTTCCACGCATTTCCGGGAACGCTCACAGGTGGCTTCACGGGAGTCGACGTGTTCTTCGTCCTCTCCGGCTACCTCATCACCTCCGTCATCTTGCACGATATGCGAGCCGGACACTACACATTGCGGGAGTTCTACCTTCGTCGCATCCAGCGCCTACTCCCAAATGCCGCCGTCATGGTGCTCGCGGTCGTCCTGCTGTCGCTCATGGCCATGCTCCCGTCGACCGCCGTCAAGGTTGCGAGACACGGTCTGTGGGCCATCTTTAACTTATCGAACTTCTACATCAGGAAAAATATCGGGGGATATTGGGACGATTCCGCGGCCTACATGCCGCTACTTCACACTTGGTCGCTGGCCGTCGAGGAACAGTTCTACATCGTGTTCCCGCTCATGCTCGGGCTGCTGTTGCGCCGTCCACGCCCCTTCGCAGCCACGGCCTGCCTCGCGCTCGCGAGCTTCGCCCTGTGCGTCTACACTTCCGGGAGGTACCCTCGTGCGAGCTTTTATTTACTCCCGACCCGGGCCTGGGAGATCCTGCTTGGCGCTGCGCTTGCCGTCTATCTCCTGCCGGCGAGCGCCGACCGGCCCCGGCGAAGACTGGGCTCGTCTCTCGCTATCGAAGTCACGGGCTGGTGCGGACTGGTGATGATCGTCGCCGGATTCTGGTTTATCGACCAGAGTCAGGGTTTTCCCGGCACCATCGCCCTCGTTCCGACCGTCGGTACGCTCGCGGTGCTGGTCTCGACCGCACAGGAAACCTCTGACACGGCTTGGCTGCTGTCCAGGCCGATCCTGGTCCTGATCGGCAGGCTTTCATATTCGCTCTACCTGTGGCACTGGCCCCTGATCACGATCGGAAGGACGTACGCCGAACTCACGGGCCAATCGAAGCAGGCCGGCGCGCTGATCGGGGCGTTCGCCGGGGTGGCTCTGTCGGTGATCGCCTACCGGGTCGTCGAACAGCCGTTCCGGGCTCGCGGTCCAGGCCGCGGCCGACGTCTCGTCGTGCTCACCGCGATCTTCTGCGTGTGCGCGGCCGGGTGCTGGATCCTGTCCCTGCACCAGCCGGCGGCAGATCCTCTCGGACTGTTCGACCCGCTGACCTTTCACGGGCAGCAGTACGACGTGGGCCGCGCACCTGCTGGTGCTCAGTCGGCGCTCTCAACCAAGCTGGCTGATGTCCTGTTTGCGCCCGCGCAGCCGCATGCCACAGACCTGTGGAGGACGGGTGGGATCGTGCACCGCTGGGGCAAGAGCAACCCACGTGTGGTGGTGCTCGGGAGCTCGCACGCGCTCATGTATGCGCACATGATC
Organism: Candidatus Eiseniibacteriota bacterium; assembly: GCA_043749875.1. Taxonomy (GTDB): domain Bacteria; phylum Eisenbacteria; class RBG-16-71-46; order RBG-16-71-46; family RBG-16-71-46; genus JAIOPA01. The sequence continues at coordinate 4,572 of JAYVCN010000116.1, forward strand.
GACGACGTCTGCAGGCAGCTGGGGCTCTCGGTCGCGTTCCTGGCCGCAGACGGGACGTCAGCGTTCTCCCCCGCGATCACCTCGAGTGTCAGCGAGAGCTTTCCCTCGCTCGAGCTCGCCCGGAGCTTTGATGCCGCGCGCCGGAGGTGGGTCATGGAGTGGAATCCAGACGCAGTGATCGTGATCGATCGATGGGATGCCTACGTGCAGGTGCCCGCGGATTTCAAACGCAGGACCCGTGGGCTGGTCGCTGAGCTGAGCCCGCATACTCGGAGCGTGATCGTGTTCAGCCAGGTGCCCGTGCTCCGTCTTGGCGAGGCTTTGAATCTTCGGGAACTCATGACCTGGAGCGTCAAGCGGGCCGGGTCCATCCCGAAGATCGCACCGGACACGAATGAGTCGTTCCGAAGGTCCACGATCGCGACGTTCGAATCACTGGCGAGCGAGTTCCCGAGGCTTCGGCTGCTGCGGGCAGACGAGCCCTTCCACCTCAAGGACGGCACGGTTCGGTATTCCTCCGGGAGGAGTTTCTTCTATGTGGATGACGATCACCTGACCGATGCCGGCTCCGAGCAGGTTCGCGGGCGCTGCGCACGGGCGATTGCGGCCGCAGCAGGCATCGAGGTCGAACCCGGCCCCCCGCTGCTTCCCGGGTCTCGTTGATGACATCGTTGCCTCAAGGCTTCCCGGCACCACGCGCGGCGTTTCGTCCACGGTCCACGCGTCATCAGGAGGCACCTGATTCCCGGTTCCACGACTCGTTCGTTCGTGCGCCCGCGAAGGGTCTGCGACTTCTCGGACCCCGCGCTCGCGACACATCGGCGTCCGCTTACTTCTCCCCCCCGCGCAGCGCCCGCTGCCGCAGCCACGCGTCCATGAGCGTGATGGCCAGCATGGCCTCGGCCACCGGCACCACGCGCGGGCAGATGCACGGGTCGTGGCGGCCCTCGATGGCACGCACCTCGGTGCCGCCCTCCTTGCGGGCCATCTGCTGGGGCTTGCCGATGCTGGTCGCCGGCCGCACCGCCACGCGCACGATGAGCTCGTTGCCGTTGGAGATGCCGCCCGAGATGCCGCCGGCGAAGTTCGTGGCGTAGCGCTCGCCGTCGAACACGTCATTGGTCTCGGAGCCGCGCCGCTCGGTCATGGCGAAGCCGCCGCCGATCTCGACGCCTTTCGTCGCAGGAATGCTCAGCATGGCGGCGCCAAGACAGGCGTCGAGCTTGTCCATGGTCGGGTCACCCCAGCCCGCGGGCACGCCACGCGCCACCAGTTCCACCACGCCGCCCAGCGAGTCACGATCGTCGCGCACGCGCTCGATGAGGTCCTGCATGAGGCGCGCCGCGTCGGCGTCGGGACAGCGCACGGGATTCATCTCCACCTGCGCCCAGTCGCGTTCGTGTGCCACGACGCTGCCCACGCGCACCGTGCCGCCGACGACGTTCACGCCCACCGTGGCGAGCGCGGCTTTCGCCAGCGCGCCGGCCGCGACGCGGCCGACGGTCTCACGGCCCGAGGAGCGGCCGCCGCCGCGGTGGTCACGCACGCCGTATTTTTCGAAGTACACATAGTCTGCGTGTCCGGGCCGGAACACTTCCTTCAAGGTGTCGTAATCCTGGGAGCGCTGGTCGGTGTTGCGCACCAGCATGGCGATGGGCGTGCCGAGGCTCACGCCCTCGAATACGCCGGACAGGATCTCGACGCGATCCGCTTCCTGGCGCTGCGTGGTGATGGCGCTCTGCCCGGGCCGCCGCCGGTCGAGTTCGAGCTGGATGC
>JAYVCN010000117.1:0-10458 GCA_043749875.1 Candidatus Eiseniibacteriota bacterium
TCGCCATCCATGGCTCTCGCAGGCCTCTCGACGTCGCCACATCGGGAGGCCCCTTCACGCCGCTGATCGGTTTGCCCCATCGCGAGGGCGCTTCCCGCCGCGGCACCGTTCGCTGCCGCTGAACGGCGTTCCGTGCAGCGCAACTAAACGCGATTCGAGCGTGCGAGTTGCAAAGTAACGCACTTTTTCGCACGCAAGCCCCACCTGTCGTATCGAGGCGGGAGATAGCTTCCCGCAAGACGCAGACGAGGGGGCGAGCCATGAAGACAGCGAACAAGCTGTGGCGGCCTGATCCAGAGATGGACCGGAGCGAGTGCGAGGCCGATGCTGAGCTGGCGGCGGAGATGGCGGCGCATGCAGCCGACTCGGCTGTGACCTGGGCCCGCAATGCCGGCGTCGGCGAAGACGATGCCGCCGAGGCCGTGAGCGCGGCCGCGCGTGCACGCAATGCCGCGGAGCGCGCGATGATCGCCGACACCGATGAGCTGGCACGGCTGGAGACCGCAGCCGCGTGGGCGGCCACCGAGACCGCGCTTGAGGCCGATGAGCGCGTGGTCGAAGCCATCGCGGGTGCGATCGTGCTGGTCTGAGAGGGTTGTTCCCGATTTCGCTCCCTCGTGACCACGGCCGTTCGTAGCTCCGCTCCCGCGTGGCCCCGCCACGCATGCTGCCGCCAGGCGCACATTCGCACGCCGCTCGCGCGTTCGGTACCGTGCGCGCATGGCCGAACCCCGCACCGAGAGCTCCCCCGCTGACGACGCGACCGCGTTCCTGCTGCGGCTGGGACGCGCGTTCCACGCCATGGGCTACCCCTCGCATCGCATCGAGGAGATGCTCGGCGACGCCGCGGAGCGCCTGGGGATCGTGGGCCAGTTCTTCACCACGCCCACCTCGATCTTCGCTGCCTTCGGCGCACAGGACCAGCAGCGCACCTTCCTCGTGCGCGTCGAGCCCGGCGACCTGCACCTGGAACGCCTGGGTCGCGTGCAGAAGATCGCGCAGGACGTGCTCGCCGGTCGCGTCGCGCCGCGTGACGGTCTCGCCGCGCTGGACGCACTCGACCGCGAGCCGCCGCGCTGGGGCGCGGGCATCAGCTCGCTGGCGTTCGCCATCGCGGGTGGTTCGGCCGCACGCTTCCTGGGTGGCGGTGTGCCCGAGGTGGTGACGGCGGCCGCGATGGCCATGCTGACCGGCTGGCTCGCTGAGGCCACCGTGCTCTCCAAGGCTGCGCACAGGTTCTACGAGCCGCTTGCGGCGTTCCTGGTATCGACGCTGGTGTGTGCCATCGCCACACGCGTGCCCATGTCCACCTACGTCGCCACGCTCGGCGGACTCATGGTGCTGCTGCCGGGGCTCACGCTGTCGGCCGCCATGTCCGAACTCAACTCGCAGCATCTCGTCTCCGGCACCGCGCGGCTCACCGGCGCCATCGTACGCTTTTTGGGCCTCGCATTCGGCGTCGCGCTGGGTGCGCGCGTGGCGGGGTTGGCGTTCGGGTTGGCGCCGCACGTGGTCGCGACGCCGCTGCCGGAATGGAGCGAATGGATCGCGCTGGCATTGGCACCGCTCGGATTCACCGTGCTCATGCGCGCGCGACCGGCCGATGCGCCGGCCATCTGGATCGTGTGCGTGCTGGCATTCTTGGGAGGTCGCCTGGGCGCTTCCACGCTCGGCCCCGAGCTGGGCGTGTTCGCGGGTGCGTTCGTGGCAGCGCTCGCGAGCAATCTGATGTCGCGCTGGCGTGGCCTCCCCGCGCTGGTCACGCTGTCGCCTGCGCTGCTGCTGCTGGTGCCCGGGAGCATCGGGTTCCGGAGCCTGGCGCTGCTACTCGACCGTGAAGTGGTGAACGGCATCCAGGCCGCGTTCAGGATGGTGATCATGTTCGCGGCATTGGTGGCCGGGCTTCAGGTCGCGGGCGTGGCGGTGCCGGCGCCGAGGTTGCGGGCGACGGGCGGTGGGACGGGCGCGCACAGGGACGCATAGATATTCCTATCGCAGTGTATGTGAATGTGGATATCGTGTGCGGGCTCCCGATTCACCCCCTTTTCGTGAGGCCGCACATGCCCTGGGCACACCGCGCATTCGTGCTTGTGAGCGCTCTCTGCATGCTGCCAGCCGTCGCTGCTGCCGAAGACCCCTATGCGGACTTCCGTGTCCCCGATCACCACACGTTCCTGTGGCAATCGAGGACGTTGATGAGCTCGAGCGGTGCCTATTCTGGCTCCGCGTTTGGCCGAGGCAGCCGGAGCGATCGCAACCTGTCGCTCTCCACATCGCTCGCGTGGCACGCCGAGAGTAAGGCGCGACAGTTCGACGTCGGGCTGTTCCCGGTGGCGACATGGGCCCGATCACGCAGGCAGTCCGAGGAATCCGACGCTGGCTTGGACGAGAGCATCTTCAAGAACCGGGACGGCCATCAGGCGCGGCGGCAGCTGGCCGAGGCATTCTACTTGCAGCCGGAATTCTCGTCCGCACATGAGCGATCAGACAAGTACTACTGGCGTGAAGTCGAGCGCATTCTGCGCACGGATGGCGCGCTGGACGGTGGGTCCATCGACGCTTTCTCGCTGGAGCGCCTGTTCGAACCGGCCACCCGCGGCGTGTTCCGGCACCGTGCCTCGGGTGCCTCGACTTCACTCTCCCTCGCGGGGAGCGATGATCGGTTCCACTCATCGCACAGCTTCCAGCACCATCAACTGGATCTCGCCTCCGGGGTGCCCGTGCTTGTCTCCGATGTCTCGTCGAGCGGCCACAGCTCCGACCAGCGCAAGGAGGCGCACGCCGTCCTCGACATGCGCTATTCCCGGCCCATGGGACCTCGATGGCAGAGTGACCTCCTGGCGGTCGTCGCGTACGGAAGCGGCACTCGCCGGACCGTGGAGTACAATTCCTCCCTGCGCATCGAGTGGCTCGTCGCGGACCGGTGGTACGCCTCGGGGAGCCTCACCGAGTTGTCGGAGAGTGCCCGCATCGACGGCGCCCGATATCCGCCGAGCTGGCAAACGTCAGCTGTTGCCACCCTCAGCTACTGGGTCGAGGATGCTGGGTCGAGGATGCTTGGTCGCTGGACCTCAGCCTCAGGCAGGATCAGGGCAATCAGCGGTACTTCTTCTCGCTCGGCGGATCGTCGAACTACGGCCGTTCGGGAGGAATGAGCCTTGGATTGACCTACCAGTCAGCGGGCCGACTCTCAGCGCCCGACCTCGGCATAGAACAGCACCTCACCCCGGGCGGACCCTGACGTCGAGCTCCTCAGCTCTGCTCTGCCATCACCGGATAGTCGATGTAGCCATTCGCGTCCCCGCCGTAGAACGTCTTCTGGTCCGGTGTGTTGAGTTCCGCCCCACTGCGGAACCGTTCCGCCAGATCAGGATTCGCGATGTACGGCACGCCGAACGAGACCAGCTCGGCGTCGTGCGCGGCGAGCGTTGCCTCGCCGATGTCAGCCGTATAGCCGCCGTTCACCATCAGCGGCCCGCCGAACGCCTCGCGCAACGCCGGCGTGATGCGCTCGGATGCGGGCGCGCTGCCCACGGGCTCGATCACGTGCAGGTAGGCAAGGCGCTTGGGCTTGAGCTCACGCGCCACGAGCCGGAACGTCCCGAACGGGTTCGAGTCCGACATGCCGTTCCATGGCGACAGCGGCGACAGTCGTACCGCCACGCGGTCCCGCCCCCACACGCCCTGCACGGCGTCCAACACCTCGAGCAGGAAGCGTGCGCGATTCTGCGCCGGGCCGCCATACGCATCATCGCGGTGATTCACACCGTCACGCAGGAACTGGTCGATCAGGTAGCTGTTCGCGGCGTGCAGCTCAACGCCGTCGAAGTCGGCAGCCTTGGCGCGGCGTGCGGCGTTCTCGTAGTCCTTCACGATGCCGGGGATCTCGTGCGTCTCGAGTGCGCGCGGCGTCTCGTAGGGCGCGCGCGTCAGATCGGGCAGCAGCAACTCGCCTTTGAAACCCACCGCCGAGGACGACACCGGCAGCTCGCCTTTGGGCTGGAACGTGCGATGCGACGTGCGGCCGACGTGCCAGAGCTGGAGGAAGATACGCCCGCCTGCTGCATGCACGGCCTCGGTGACACGCCGCCAGCCTGACTGCTGCGCTTCGTTCCAGATGCCCGGCGTGTTCACATAGCCCACGCCCTGCGGACTCACGCTGGTGGCCTCGGTGATCAGCAGCCCGGCGCCGGCACGTTGCCGGTAGTACTCCACGTGCAGGTCGCCGGGTACGCGCGCGGCGTCCGTGCGATTTCGCGTCATGGGCGCCATGGCCAGGCGATTGGGAAGCTCGAGCGAGCCGATGGAGAGCGGCGAGAACAGGTGCGTGCGCTGTGCACTGGACATCGATGACCTCGAGAGGGAATGAGCGATTCAGTTGGGATCCAGTGGTCCGGCTCGTCATGCGGTTCTGTAGGATGCCCCCGCGCGGGTTGGGGATTCACCATAACCGTCCCCAGGCCTGGGGACGCGGCACGCGGAATCACGATCGCCTCGGTGACTACCCCACCGAGGTCGGTGTGCCTATCCTGCGCTGACGCGCCATGGCATGCGTGGCGCTGAGAATGGAGATGTCAGCGCGATTCCGCAGCTCACGCTTCACCTGGGGGCCTTCATGCGTCCGATTCCCGTTGTCCTCGCGATCATGCTGCTCACGAGTGGCTGTGCCTCGGGCCTCAAGCGTCCCGTGACCAGCATCGAGGCCGTCACCGATGCGAGTGGCGTGCAGCGTGTGGCGGTCGACCTGCACAGCTTCTACATCAAGCCCAGCCGCATCGTCGTCCATGTTGGACGGCCGGTGGAGTTGACCGTCCGGAACCGGGCGGTGCTCGTGCCGCACAATTTCAGCGTCCCCGATCCTTCCATCGCCGTGGAGGTCAACAAGTGGGGACTGGGCGCGCACAAGGTGACGTTCACCCCGAAGGTCGTCGGCGAGTACAAGTTCTTCTGCGACGTCGACCACCACGCCAAGAAGGGCATGACCGGGGTACTCGTCGTCGTGCCGTGAGACTGCTGCCGGTGAGGTGACGAGGGCGGCCCCGACAACCGGACCGCTCTCGTCGTTTCCTCAGTGACGGCGCGCGCGTTAGTTGATCGCGAACCCGCGCATGAACGTGGTCACGCGCTCGCCCTCGCGGTCGCGCAGGCTGATGCACGTGTGCACGTTGTCGCTCACGCGTTCGAGCGTCTTCTCCACGCCGGGCATGGCGTGCTTGGGATCGCTGAAGAACGCCACCGTCGCGGCGAGCTTCTCCGCCGAGCAACCGCTGCCCATCATCGGCATGAACCGTAGCGCCGGTGGCGGAACGCGTGTGGAAATCTGGTCATAGTGGCTCATCATCCAATCGAACATGTGCTTGCTGGTGGCCTCGTCGCGACCGCCCAGACCCTGCATGATCACGAACATCTCGGTCGGGCGCACCTTGTCGGACAGCATGTAGTCGAGCGCCCTTGCCTCGAGTGCCGGATCCTCGAACGCGCCGAGGGCCGCGAGGAAGCGGCGGCGGATCGCCGGCACGTCGGTGGATTCGAGCCGCCGCTGGTAGTCGGCGAACATCGCGGCGTCGCCCTTCTTGGCCGCCAGCGACACGACCGCGTCGGCGATGCCCGGGTCGACGCTGGTCGAATCCTTGAGATACCGCGCCGCGGCGCCCTGCGCGAACGCCATCACCTTGCCGTCCTGCCCACGATTCGCGAGCCAGCGCAGCAACTCGCCGCGCAGGGTGGACACGGTCTCGTCCTCGCCCGGCTGCTTCTCGTAGCCGACGCGCTCGAGCGCGGGGGCCAGCGTGCGCCGCACATACACGGCGAACAGGCTCGCCAGGCTGTCGGGTACGAACGCGCCGCGCACGCCGCCCAGGCCCTCGATGGCGCTCGACACCACCTGCGGCTCCGTGTCGCGTCCGAAGTACGATAACGATTTCAGGTACGTGTCGCCGTGCACTTCGCCGGCGGTCATGAGCAGCGACAGGTTGCCGAGGAAGTTGACACGCTCCTCGGGCGTGAGTTTGCCGCCGGCATTCTCCGCCAGCGCCGCCATCCATGCGTCGGGCACGCTCCACGCGTAGTAGCCGCGGCCCTCGCCATTGGGCATGACCCACACCGGCTTGGCCGCCAGCTTCACCACCATGCTCTCATCCGAAAGCAGCACGCGCTGCGACTTGACCGTCTTACCGTCCGACCACTTGAGCGTCACCGGCACGATCCACTTGACGGCCGGTTGTGTCACGCCGTACGGGGTGGCGCGCGACTGCGTGATCCGCACGCCGCCCTCGGCGGGCACGACCCGCAGGTAGGGCACGCCCGGCTGGTCGAGGAACGTGGTCATGGCTGCCGACACGTTCGTGCCGTTCGCCTTGTCGAGCGCCCGCCACAGGTCGCTCGCGGTGGCGTTGCCCCACGAGTGCTCTTTGAGATAGTTCTGCACGCCCTTGCGGAACGTCTCCGGGCCCAGGTAGCGCTCGAACATCGACAGCACGGCGTTGCCCTTGCTGTAGACGAGCCCGACGTTCGTCAGCCCCGCCGTGGAACTCGTGGTGTTGTCGCGGATCGGCCGCGTCGACGGCTGCGCGTCGCCCTCGCGCACGTTCTGGATGCGCTGCAGGTCGTTCAGACCGTCCTTATATTGCGGGAACACCTCGTCGGTGATCTTGGCGGCCATCCAGTCGGCGAACGATTCGTTCAACCACAGGTCGTCCCACCACGCCATGGTGACCAGGTCGCCGAACCACATGTGCGCCATCTCGTGGCAGGTCACGCTGGCGTTCGAGCGGCGCTGCGATGCGCTGGCGCTGGCGCCGTCGAGCAGCAGGATGTCGTCGCGGAACGTGATCAGCCCGGGGTTCTCCATGGCGCCGTAGGCGAACTCGGGCACCGCGATCAGGTCGAGCTTCTCGAATGGGTACGCGATCCCGAACCAGCGTTCGAGCCCGGCGATCAACTTGGGTGTGATCTCCACGGTCGTCGCGGCCAGGTGCTTCTCGCCCTGGCAGGTGATGACGCGCGTGGGCATCCTGGTGCCGGGCACGGGCGTGAACTCGAACGGGCCAACGGCGATCGCGAGCAGGTAGCTCGGCAATGGCGGCGTGCGCTTGAACGTGACGGTCTTCCAGCCGTCCCGCTCGTTCGTGCTCTCGGGCGGCGTGTTGGAGACCGCTTCCTCCGCGGACGGCACCTCGACCACGATCTGGTAGGGGAACTTGAAGCACGGCTCGTCCCAGCACGGGAACGCGCCGCGCGCGTCGTTCGATTCGAACTGCGTGAACAGGTAGCTCTTGTTCTCACGCAGCGCGCGGTAGAGGCCCACGGCGCGCGTGCCGTACATGTTCGTGAACTCGATGTCGAGCGTGGCGGGACCGACCTTGAGCGCATGCGCCGCGGTGAGGGTCTGCAGCCCGTGATCGCCGGTGGCGCGCGTCGTCGACACCGAGTCGCCGCCCTGCGACAGCGTGAGCCGCGTCAGCCGCTGGCCGTCGGCGTGAAAGCGGATCGTGTCCGTGGCCTTGCCGACCTTCAATTCCACATGCACCGAGCCCGAGAAGCTGCGCTTGTCGGGGTCGAGCTTGAGCTTCACGAGCTGGAACGTGGGGTTCACGTCGCGACCCAGGCGCACGTCGGGCGCTTCCTCGGCACGCGTGACCGCCGGCAGCGCCACGAGCAGCCACGCTGCGGTCGCGAGCAGAGCGCTGGACAGCGAGTGGCGGAAGGGCGCGAGCGTGGAGCCTGACTTGGAGCCCAGCTTGGAGCCCAGCTTGGACCTCATCATGGAGCCTCCGGGCGGAAGTGCACGTGTGGGTCTGAATCGGCGGACAGTGCGCGGCCCGCACTCACCGCGCAAGCGCTCGTGCGGCCAGCGCGCCGTTCCGCGCCACGGACGCGGGGCCCGTGCGTTTGAGGCAGGGCGTCTGGCCGCGTACTGTGCGAGCCATGCTCCCGACACGGAGGTCGACGGACCACCTGATGCCCCTGGTCCTCGTCATGGTGGCCGGCGCGGTGCTGTGGTACTCGCACGCCGTGTCGTGGGACCTGGGTGGGCGCTCCCCCATCCTGTCGTACGACAGCGCGCAGTATGCGCTCGCGGCGCGTGAGTTGGCGTGGCACGGCAAGCTCGCCACGCCCTACGCGCTCCCCATGGACCTCGCCTGGCACGCCGGCCCGCCGTGGCCGCTGTCGGCGGTGCAGCCCGGCCTGGTGCTGGTAGAAGCGCTGGTCTTCAAGCTCGTCCCCGCGCGCGGTGCGCAGGCCGGCTCCGATCCGCGCGCGTGGCTCACGCTGCTGCTGCCATTCATCTCCTATCTCATGCTGGGGGCTTCGGCGGTGCTGGGGACGCGCCACCTGCTCGCGCGCTTCATGCCCGATGCGCCACGCTGGATCAAGGCCGGAGGGCCCGCAGCCCTCGGACTCATGGTGATCCTGGACCCCGAGGCGCAGCACTTCGCCGTGAGCGGGCTCACCGAACTACCTTTCACCGTGCTCTACCTGGCTGCCGTGCTCGGGCTCGCGCGTGGCGCCGGCGCCGAATACCCGTTCGTGTTCGGGCTGCTGCTCGGCGTGGCGGGCCTGTTCCGCGCCAACATGCTGTGGCTGGCGCCGCTGTGCGCGCTGGGCTCAGCCGGGTGTGCTGCACCCGAGCGCCGGCTGCGTGTGCTGCTCGCGGTGCTCGCGGGCTTCGTGCTGCCGCTCGCGCCGTGGTGGTTCTACAAGTGGCGGACGTTCGGATCACCCGCGTGGGACGTGACGCGCTTCGTGGTGTGGGACCAGGTCGAGGGCCGGAGCTGGTTTCAGCTCTACCACCGCCCCGAGCTGCCGCAGATCCCACATGGCCGCGCCGCGCTGCAACTCCTGGCTGCGAAGGTGCGCGGCAATCTCGGGCTGATGCTGCCCTCGCTCCTTCAAGGGCCGCGCGGACTGTGGTTCGGCGCCATCGTGGCGTGGCTGTTCACGCGCCCGCGCCGCGCGCTCGGTGCTGCGGGCGTGGTGGTGCTGGCCGGCGTGGTCTTGAACCTGCTCGCCGCGTGCGTGAGCATTCCGTGGCTACGCTACGTGTTCCCAACGCGAGTCATCGCCGAGGGCGCGGGCCTGTTCGCGCTGTGGGCGCTATTGCAACGCATCCCGGGTGCCAGCGAGCGTGCGCGCGGCGCGGCGTGCGTTGCCGCCGCGGTGCTGGCGCTGGCTTGGGGCACGTGGCAGACACGCGCGGTGCATGACGAGTCGCGCATCGCGGCGCTGGAGCGCGGCGTGCCCTCGTCCGTCTCGCTCACGACGCTGTCGGTGACGCTGAACAGTGTGCTCACGCCGGGCGAGACGGTGATGAGCAACCTGGGACCCGCGCTGGCATGGCAGACGAACCACCCGGTGATCCACCTCGCCTACTCGCCCGCCGATGTGGCCGCCTGCCGCCGCCACCTCGACTTCCGGCACATCGTATTGGTGTTCAGGAGGGCCGACCGCGCCTGGGACGAGTGGCAGGACATCGTCGGACGCCCGGGAGCCGCGCAGCTGGTGCCGGAGTTGGCGGTCACCCACGAACAACGGTTCGTCACGAGCGACGGGTTCACCGTCGTGTGGCTCGAGCTGGGCCCACTGCCGCCGCAGTTCGCCTCCGCGATCCGCTAGCCTGGGCTGACCTCCTCGACTGCGTTGGGCTGGCCGTGTCGTGCCCCCGGCGGCTCCATCGCCGTCGCCTTCGAATTGTCTCCGCGCGCTCTGCCGCGAGCACCTCGCGAGCTCTTCCGCCAGAACCTCGGTCACACCCCCCGCCCGCCTGCGACGTACCGGGTGTCCAGGCTTCCCGGACTCGCCCGAATGGACGAGCAAGGAGCCCAACGAAACCCGAAACTGAAGCTGAAGGAGGCACACCATGCTGCGCCGCTTGATGCTCGCCGCCCTCGCGCTCTGCGCGTTCCTCGCTCTCGAAGGTTGTGGTTCCAGCCGCCTGACCGCCCCACAGGCCGCCAATGGCACCAATCCCCCGGTCGTCGGCAACAGTGACCCGGTCACCCAGCCCGTCGGTGGCGGTGGCGAAGCTCCTCCGACCGAGGATCCCAGGCTCCCCGGTGGCGGACACGCCGAGGCTGGTCGCACGGACGATGGCGGCGGCTCGTCCAGCGGTGGGATCAACACCGGTGGAAGCGTGATCGAGGCCGACTCGCTGACGGTGAGTCTGGACCACGCGAAGTAGCTACACCCTGTCGCACGCGGGCCGGGTCTGGGGGGTTCGCCCCGGGCCCGGCTCGTTCGCTGTTTCCGGAGCTCCACGCCCGATCGAACGACCCCCGCGAGCCCTCCCGCAGAACCTTAGTCACACCCCCCGTCCGCCTGCGACGTACCGGGTGTCCAGGCTTCCCTGACTCGCCCGAACGGACGAGCAGGGAAGCCCCCGAAACTGAAGCTGAAGGAGGCACACCATGCTGCGCCGCTTGATGCTCGCCGCCCTCGCGCTCTGCGCGTTCCTCGCTC
>JAYVCN010000118.1:0-14497 GCA_043749875.1 Candidatus Eiseniibacteriota bacterium
AGCACGCGCACGGCGTCCGTTGGCCGACCGCTCATCGAGTAGAGCCGCGCCAGCCCGACCGTGAGGTCGGTGCGCCACGGGCGTGGCGTGGCGGCCGCCTCGAGCGCCACCGCGGTCCCGCGCGCATCGAGCGGGGCCAGCCGGACTACCGCGGCCGCGGCCCACTGGCCATCGACCGGGCTCACGGTCCACGCCTCGAGTGCCGTGCGCAGCGCCTCGCGCGGGCGCGCGAGGCGCTCGACTGCCTGGCTGAGCTCTCGACCGAGCAGCGTCGAGTCGCGCGCGGCCGCACGCTCCACCGTGCCCAGCCGTTCGACCGCGGCCCAGTCCTCGCGCGCCAGCTGCGCGCGTCCGAGCTCGGTGATGATGAGCGGGTGGTGCGGGACTTCGCGCAGCAGCACGAGCAATGTGTCGCGCGCTCGCTCGGGCAGGCCCGAGGTGCGCAGGTCGATGGCGCGCTGGAGTCGCAGCGCCATGCCTGCCGAGAGCGGTTCGCCCGGGCGCTGCGAGCGCGCCGGCAGGGGTGCGGTGACACCGACGATCAGGTCGGGAGGGAAACCGGTCGTGGGCTGACCGGGACGTATCTGGAGTATCACCGGTGTGGGTGGTGGCGGAGCATTCGGTGCCTGAGCGAACGCCGCGGGTGCGAACGCCAGCAGGACCGCGCTCACCGCCGCCGCTCGCCACGACATCTTGAGCCGCGTCGCACGGCGCGCGGGGCCTGACGTCACCGGGGCGTCCCCGGGGCTGTCGCGGGTGCGGCATTCAGCGAGCGCAGGTACGCCTCGATCAACGAGCGATAACGTGAGGGCACACGGTCCGCGTCGGCCTTGAGCAGGTCCTGGCGCAGGCGGTCGTTCTCGCGGAACAGGTCCTTCGACAGCGCGGCCGGCGAAGCATGCGCGATGTCCTCGCCACGGCGCGCTTCGCGCTCGGGGTCGAAGTCGCGACGGTGGATCGAACGCTGAGCGTCGAGCAGGCGCGACAGGATCTGCGTCTGCTGCTGTTCCAGGTCGTCGCCCACCTGGCCCTGGCGGATGGTCTCCTCCGCCTTCTGCATCTCCTTCTGCGCCTCGTCGAGCCGGCCGAGCAGGCTCTTCTTGGCCTCCTCGTCGCGGCGCACTTCCTCGAGCTGTTCGCGGATGCGGCGCTGCTCATCGGCGAGCCGGCGCATCTCGGCGGGCTCGCCCTGCGCCATGGTCAGCTGCTTCGACAGCCGCCGCGCCATCTCGCGCGACTGGCGGTTGAGCTGGCTCTGGCGTTCACCGATCTCGCCCAGCTTCTGCGAGCTCGTCTTGCCACCCGTGCCCCCGCCTGGCTTCTTGCACATGGACGACTCGGTGGCGCGCAGCTCCTTGACCGCTTCGTTCAACGACGCCGATGCGTTCCGGCCGCTCGCCTCGCCGCGCTCGCGTCCGCCCTGCGACATCTCCTTGCCTGACTGCGACAGGCCCTGCATGGCGCGCCCCAGCGCGGCATTGACCTTGTTCGACAGGAACGGCGTTTGCTGCGACAGGGCGGCCAGCGAATCGGCCACGCGCGCGACGCCCTCCGACAGGTCGGTCTGGGCCTCGGCGGCCTGCGACGCGGCTTTGCGCGCATCCAGGTTGTCCTGCGCCGCGCGCGACAGCGACACCAGGTCCTGCGAGGCACGGCGCACCGCGGCGAGGTTCCTGGAGTCCTGCTCCTGCTGGGCCTGGTCCGCGCTCTGGCGCATGGACTGCGACGCCTTGGCCAGGCTCTCGCTGGCCTTCTGGCCGGCGCTCTGCGCACCCTTCGAATCGCCCTGCTGGCTCTTCTGGCTTGCGCTCTCTTGCTGCTCGGCCGCGTTCTGCTCCACTTCGTTCGCCGCCTGCTGCAGCCGTTGCTGCGCCTCCTGCTGCTCGGCCTCGTGCGCCGCGTCGCGCGCGCTCTTGGCCAGCTCGCGTGACTCCTGCGCGGCCTGCTTCTGCCGCTCGGCGACCGACTGATGCCCGGCCTGTGGGTCGCCCGCCGGCAGCGACTTCGCGGCTTGCTGCGGATCCTGTTGCGGAGACTTCTGGGCATCATTCGCCTGCTGGCCCGCCGGCTTGTCCGGCGCCTGCTCGGCGTGCTCGCGGTTCAGCTCGTCCTGCTTGGCCTTGAGTTCGTCGGCGCGGCGCGCGAGTGCGTCCATGCGCTCCTCCTGGCGCAACTGCTTCAGCAACTCGAGGCTCCGCTCCAACTGCTGCAGCATGTCTTTATTCTGCTGCTGGAGCTGCGGCAGCGTCGCTTCCATGGCGCGCCGGTCCATCCTCTGCAACGCCTCCTGCATCTTCTTCAGCGCGTCCTTGAACTCCTGCGACTGGATGTCTTTCAAGAGCTCGCTCATTTCCTTCAATTTCGTCTGCAATTGCTGCTGGAACGCCTGGCGCTCGGCCGCCTGGTCCAGGCTCTCGTGCATCTGCTTGGCCGCGTCGTCGACTTGCTGCGCCACTGTCTGCTGGCGCTCGGCCGCCTTCTTCATCTCCTCGGAGCGCTCGAAGGACGGGTTGGCCGGGTTCTCGGCCTGCGTCTTCGGTTGGCGCTCGAGCTTGTCCAGGGACTTCTGCAGCTCTTTCGTCTGCTCGGCCGCCTTCTCGAGCGCCTTGGCGACGTTGTCCTGCTTCTGGTCGAGCGCGGCGTACAGGTCGCTCAGCGACGGGAAGCGCACGCGGAACTCGCTGGAGACGGCGCGCCCGCGGGCGCCAACCCGATCGTTGTCCAGCGCCACGAACCGGAACACGCCGCTCTCGCCCGGCAGCAGCGCCAGCGCCGACGCGTCCCAGCGCGCCGTCGCCCGCGCCTCGCGTGGTTCGTCGTGGAACGTGGCAAGCGATTGCTCGCGCCACGGATCGCCGGCGCTCTTCTTCCATTCGAGACGCAACTCCGACACGCCCAGGTCATCCTGCGCCAGCACGTCGTAGGGCACGAGCTGGCCGGCCGGCAGGTCGAGGTCGCCAAGCGGCAGTGCCACGGTGATCACAGGCGGCAGATCGGCGAGCGCCGACAGCTTGTAGCGAAAGCGGGCCTCGCCCGTGGCCGCACGCGCTGCGAGTTCCCACGACCCGTCGCCGTTCACGGCCACGTTGCCACGCCAGCGTCGCGGTGTCAGCTCGCTCCAGCTCATGGCCGGAGCACTGTTCACGGACGCCGTGAGTTGCTCGAGGTCACGGTCGAACGTCACTTCCACGCTCGCGCGCGAGCCCGCGAGCGCTGCCAGGTCGCCGCGCGTGCCCGCCAGCGTCTGAAGCGGTAGCCGTGCGTAGGCCGGCGCGGTGATCGTGCTGGTGAAACTCACGGCGCGCGGCTCGCCTGCGAGCGCGATGTGATAGCGCGGGCTCGTGAGTCCCGCCACCTTGACCGCGTAGTCGCGCGGGCGCGTCACCGGCGGCAGGTCGAAGCGCCAGCGGCGAGCGCCAGCGGTGATGGATTCCAGTAACGGCATGGGCGTCGGGCCATTGCCGGTGAGCCGGGGCGGAGCCTGGCTGCCCGCGACACGTGCGCGCACCGCGAAGGAGGCGCCGGGCACTAGCGTGACACTGCCCGGCTCCACCACCAGTTCCACCGGCGGCGCGGCAGAGGCCGGAGCCCACAGCGTGTGCCAGGCGTCGAGCGTGGCCTGCGGCGCCAGCAGCAGGACTACGGCGAGCGACAGCATCGCGGCCGAGCCGGCGATGGCGGGCGTGCGCGCTGCGAGTGACGGCACGGTGCTGCGAAGCGGCGTGGCCTGCAGGCGTTCCGCGGCTTCACCGCGCAGCGCGCCGGCGAGTTCGTCGGACGTGTGGAACGCGGGTGCGGCTTCCAGTTCGAGCGCGTTTCGCAGCCACGAGCGCAGGTCCGCGAAGCGCGCCTCGAGCGACTCCAGCCAGGTGTCCCAGCGCGGCGTCTCGCGAGCTCTGGCTCTGGCCGCGAGCACCAGGCTCGCCAGTCCGCCCGTCGCGAACAGCGCCAGGCGGGCCCACGCAGTGCCCGGCGTGCGCGGCAGCGCCAGCCCGGCGGTGACGGCGAACGCCAAGAGCACCACCGCCGCGGCACTCGCGCGCAGCGCGTGCCGCAGCACCAGCGCGCGGCGCACGCGGGCGTGCACGCTGCGGAGCTGGGCGTGGAGCGGGGTTGCCGGCGGGCGAGAGGTCATAAAGTGGTTGTGTGAGCGGCCGGCCGCGTCAGTGCGTGAGCGCGTAGTGGACGATGTTCATCGCCATGCGCAGGGCTGCCTCACGCTTGTCCGGAGGATCGTGATGGATCTCCTCGTCCTCGAGACCATCCCCGAGGTCGCTGTCGAATGAGAAGAATACACAGAGCCTTCCATCGCGGACAATGCCGAACGCACGAGCGGGGCCGCCATCGTGCTCGTGAATTTTAGGCAAACCCGCGGGAAACTCGTAGATCTGGTGGAACACCGGGTGGTCAAACGGGAGTTCGACCAGTTCCGCGTCCGGAAACAGCTTTTTCATCTCACGGCGAAACGACGGTGCTATCCCGAAGTCGTCGTCCACCCACAGGAACCCGCCAGAATCGAGCCAGCGGCGCAGGTTCACCCCCTCCGCGTCGGTGAACTTGATATTCCCATGACCTGCCGCGAACACGAACGGGAACTGGTAGAGCCCGGTCGAGGCCGGCTCGACGACCGCGGCATCCTCGCCCGCGACCGGGATGTTCGCGCGTTGCCGCAGCGCGGCCATGAGATTTCGCAGCGAGGTCTGGTCCCCGTACCAATCCCCGCCGCCGCCGTACTTGAGCCGCGCGATGCCGAATGCGCGTGCACCGGGCGGAGTGGGGGCGGCGTTGCCGGCGGCGGGCAGAGCGGCGAAGAGCGCCAGCAGGAGCAGCGGTGGAAGCTTCAGCATGCCCCCATTGAAACACGAAGGGGGAGAGCGCGTGGCCCTCCCCCGACGGAAGCCCGTGTGCGGGCGACGGGCGAGGCGTTCAGTGGCGCCCGGCGCGGCGCGGCGACATCAGGGGCCGGAACGGTCCGATGAAGGGGAACCGTACCTGCGGAATATTGCGCTCGAGCGTCAGGCCCGGGGCGGGCGCGCTCGCCTGTCCGGCGTCGCCATCAGTGATGCGCGGCGCGAGCCGGCGGCGCGCGACCCTGGTGCCGCCGAGCGAGAAGAACACCTTGGTCTTCTCCGGCGAGTAGCTCGGGGGTGCGAGGAACGCGATGTCGGCAGACAGCGACAATGAGTCGAGGTCGCCGGGGGTCTGCGCGATCACCTGCCCCGTGGCATCCACGCCCGAGACGCGCACCTGGTAGTCGTGCCCGAGCAACGGCGGGTGGTACTTGAGCGTGAGCAGGCTCGGGTCGCCGAGGCGGAACTGCACCGAGCCGCCCGGGTTATTGCCAGCGCGGTAGCCGAGGAACTGGTCGCCCGCGGTGACGTACGCGATCGGCGACGGCAGCGACGACAGCAGGCGCTCGCCGCCGGCGATGGGCTTTTCGTAGATGTGCACCCAGTAGCCGACGGCGCCGGGCACGCCGACCCACGACACCACGAACAGCGAGTCGAGCGGCTGCAGGTCGCCGTTGTAGGTGATCGGCAGCAGGCCGGGGCCCGCGAGGTGGCTCTCATTGGAAAGCGGCGACTGGTGCGAGGCCACGCCGTTCACGAGCCCGCGCGCCAGGTAGCTGGGTGGTGAGTACGAGCCCGGCGCGGGGTCGGTGCTGAAGAACAACTCGTAGCCGACGTTCACATACTTCACGACGCTCTGCAGCGTGTAGTCACCCGTGCGCTGGAACTTGCCGGCGCCGTCGCGGCGGTAGAGCTCGAACGAATTCGCGACCGTGCCGTCGAGCAGCAGCAGCAGCGGCATGCTGGTGGGGCCTGCGAACGCCTGTGCACCGAATTCCGCAGAGTCGACGTTCGTGCTGGCGTAGTCGCGCACCAGCACCCGCAGTGCGAGGTTGTGCGAGGCGAGCAGCCGGGCGTCGGCGGACCGCACACCCTCGGGCGCATTCGGATTGGGGTCGAGCCCCGTCGGGCGCTTCTCACAGCCGAGGGCGGATGCGAGCGCCAATAGTGCGAACAGCGCCGGCAGTGTCGCGAGCTTCCTGGTGGACCGGGTCATCATTTGCCCTTTCGTCACTCGGCCGCGATACCCTTCCCGCGGTCGAGAGCGATCCAGATGTCGAGCGCCATGGCGCTGGCCACGTACACCGACGAGTAGGTGCCGAACACGGTGCCGACCAGCATGGCGAACGAGAAGTCGCGCAGCACGTCGCCGCCCCAGATGAACAGGGCCAGCGCGGCGAGGAACACCGTGAATGCCGTGATCACCGTACGCGACAGCGTCTCGTTCACCGCGATGTCCATGACCCGCGAGTGCTTCTCCTTGCGGAGTGCCTTCGCGCGTTCACGGATGCGGTCGAACACCACGATGGTGTCGTTGATCGAGTAGCCGGCGATGGTGAGCAGTGCCGCCACCACGGTCAGGGAGACCTCGCGCCCGGTCAGCATGAGGGCTCCCAACGTGATGAGCACATCGTGGAACAACGCGACCACGCCGCCAAGGGCGAATTTGAACTCGTAGCGGATACCCACGTACAGCAGGATCGCCCCGAGGCTGGTGAGGATGGCCCAGAACGCCTTGGAACGCAGATCGTTGCCCACCTTCGGGCCAACGGTCTCGTTGCGCCGCAGCTCCATGACGATGCCCGGCATGTTCTTCTGGATGGCGTCCTGCACCAGCGCCACGGGGTCGCCCTGGGTGCGAAAGCGGATGATGTACTCGTTCTGGCTCTCCCCGGTCATCTGCTGGATCTCGGCCGCCAGGTGCGCGGCCTCGAGCGCCTTACGCAACTGGTCGGGATGCACGGGTTGGTTGGTGCGGATCTGCAATAGCGTGCCGCCCGTGAAATCGACGCTGTAGCGCGGACCCTTGGCGAAGAACCAGATCAGCGTGAATGCCAGCAGGGCTCCCGAGAATGCGTAGGCGAACCGCCGGAACTTCATGAACGGGATGTTGGTCCCGACCAAAAGTTGCAACATGGGGATCGTCCTCGCTCTCAGATACTGATGCGCTCGACCTTGCCGCGGCCGAGCCAGTAGTCGTAGATCATCCGCGTGAACAGCACGGCGGTGAACAGGTTCGCGAGCAGGCCGATGCTGAGCGTGACCGCGAAGCCCTTGATCGGGCCGGTGCCGAACTGGAACAGGAACAGCGCGGAGATCAGCGTCGTGGAATGCGCGTCGAAGATGGTGCGGAACGCGCGGTCGTAACCCAGGCGCACGGCCTCGTGGATACTGCGGCCGTGGCGCAGTTCTTCGCGGATGCGCTCGAAGATGAGCACGTTGGTGTCCACCGCCATGCCCACGGTGAGCACGACGCCCGCGATCCCGGGCAGGGTGAGGGTTGCTCCGAAATACGCCATGGCGGCGACCAGGTAGACCAGGTTCAGCGCCAGCGCCGCGATCGCGACCAGGCCGGAGAGCTGGTAGTAGATGGCCATGAACGCCACCACCATCGCGGTGCCGATCAAGCCGGCGGTGAGGCCCTCGTGGATCGAGTCAGAGCCGAGCGATGGCCCGACCGTGCGCTCCTCGAGCACGCGGACCGCACGCGGCAGTGCACCGGCGCGCAGCACGATGGCGATGTCCTTGGCCGAGTTGACGTCGAAGCTACCCCCAGTGATCGAGGCATCCCCGGACGGGATGCGATCGCGGATGAACGGTGCTGTCTGCACCACCCCATCCAGGATGATCGCCAGTTGGCGTCCGACGTTGTTGCCGGTGACGCGCGCGAAGTCGGCGCGGCCCTTGGGCGTCATCTTCATGCTCACGCCCCAGCCGCCCGGATTTGTCGATTCGAGGCCCACCGCGGCCTCGGCGCTCGCGACCGAGCCCCCCGTCATCTCGGCCGTCTTCTTGAGGACGTACAGCGTGCGGCCGGTCATGCCCTGGCGCGACTCGTCCTCCGAGCCCCACAGCACCTCGGAGTCGGACGGGATGATCGAGTCGATGCCCGCCGTTGCGAGCAGCTTCTGCGCCGTCGGTAGATCCTCCTTGCGGACGAAGGCGCCGTCCAGCATGAGCCCGGTGAGCGGGCTCTTCGCCATCGTCGTGTCGCCTGCCGGTGCCGCGCCGCGCACGGCGAGCCAGCTGTCGAGCCGCTGGTAGAGCGTGCGCTGCTCGTCCGCGGTGCGCACCAGCTTGAACTCGAGCAGGGCTGTCTTGCCGATCAGCTCGATGGCGCGGCTGCGGTCGGTCAAGCCCGGCAGCTGCACTGCGATGCGGTCGGTGCCCTCGACCTGGATGAGCGGCTCGGCGACGCCGAACTGGTCGATACGGTTGTTGATGATCTCGCGGGCGCGCTCGACGGCGTCCTTGGCTTCGGCAGGCTTCAGGCCCTGCGTGTCCACCTCGAGCAGCAGCTGCAAGCCACCCTGTAGATCCAGCCCCAGGTGGACAGCCTTCTTGCGGAGCTGGGCCAGCTTCGCGGGCTCCAGGGCCGCGCGCTGCGCGGGCGTCATCGTATAAAACTGGTAGGACGGAAAGAGAAACCACCCGGACAGCGCTGTGACGATCAGCACGCCGACTAGTTTGCCCTGGTCCGAGCGGGTCATGGGCTCCCCCATACGGTCGACCGCCGGGGAAGCGGAGCGCCCCCCCGGCGTGCACACAACAAAATGAGGGCGGGAGTCTACGGGCCTGCTCCAGTAAGTGTCAACGAACCGTGATTCGAGGGGCTTGTGCGTGTGCGGCCGCGCCGGACGGGACGGGGACCGGTAGGCGGCCGGTCCCGAACTCGTTGCGAATTGTAGCGAGGTGGTGGGACGGGGTGAGGTGGTGTTGGCGGGAAGGGGTGGTGGGATCCCGGCCGGCGAGGCCACTGACGCCACCGCAAGCACCGTGCCCCGCAAGCCCGGGCCGCGAACGCTGCACATGCGCCGCTCGCTCCGTCGTGCCCACGCCGCCCACGACGCGTGCGCGACGCGCGTCTTGACACCCCCCGACAGCGCCGCCTAATCTGCCGCGCTTACCCGACCGGGCCCCGCTATCTCCCGCTTTCCGAGGAGTTTCCCAAGCATGAACTCTCGCTTTCGACGGGCGAGCGTCGTGGCCCTCGTGTTCCTCGCCACGGCCAGCGTCAGCCACGCCCAAGGAGCTGCGACGTCGGCTGATTCCGTCGCCACCCGGGGGGCCCTGCCCGGACGTGGTGGCATCGGCGGCCAGGTTGGAAGCTCGTACTTCTACTCCGAGGGCGACTACTCCGAGGGCGCGCAGCCGCGACTGTCGTTCATCGGGCACTTTCGCTATGTGATCAGCCGCCACTGGGGCTGGCAGGTGAGCCCGTACTTCACGTGGAACGGCTACGTCGCGCATGCCGCGGCGCCGTTCGTGGACCTGAACTTTCCGTCGGGCGGCACATCCAAGGAGTTCTACCTCACGCAGATCGTGGGCGCGGCCGGCCAGTTGCAGTATTTCGGCGGCAAGGGCCGCCAGCGCTGGCACCTGGGCGCGGGTCCGGCGCTATACCGCGTCGTGATCCAGAACCACCGCGCTGTGTTGAAGGATCCTCTGAGCCTGGAGTTGCACTCGGACGCGCACCTGGGCGCCTCAGCCGAATTGGGTGTCGAGCGCTTCCTGAAGAAGCTCCCGAATACCTCGCTCGAGGTGACCGCCGCCTGGCAGACCGCGTTCGCCAGGAACAACACCAAGTTCCCCTCCGGCTGGAACGGCTCGCCGATGCTCGCGGAGCTCCGCCTGGGAGGCAACTACTACTACGATTTCCGGCGCGGCAAGACGGCCCCCAAGCTCACGCCGCATCCCACCGTGAAGCCCGCGAAGCCAGCGAAGGCGCCGAAGGTCGCGAAGCGCGCAAAACACAACGCCAAGCAGGACGCGAAGCAGTGAGCCTACGGGCCGCGGCATGCGCGCTGCGGCCCCCACTGTGCGCTGGATCCGGGAGGTGCCGCGGGTGAGTGACCGTGTGGCATGGTCGGACAAGGTCGGCCCGACCGCGCTCACCTTCGACGACGTGCTGCTCGTCCCACGCTATGCGGCGATCCACCCGCGCGACGTCGACACGCGCTCACAGTTCACGCGCAACATCGCCGTGAACATCCCCGTCGTGAGCGCGGCCATGGACACCGTCACCGAGGCCGGCCTCGCCATCGCTCTCGCGCGCCTGGGCGGCATCGGCGTCATCCACAAGAACATGTCCATCGACGAGCAGGTCTCGCAGGTCGACCGCGTGAAGCGCAGCGAGAGCGGCATGATCGTGGACCCGGTCACGCTGCCCCCCTCGGCCACGCTGGCCGAGGCGCGCGCCATCATGGCGCGGTTTCACATCTCGGGCGTGCCCATCACCGAGTCCGGCAAGCTGGTGGGCATCCTGACCAATCGCGACCTGCGCTTCGAGGACGACGACACGCAGCACGTCACCGAGGTCATGACCCGCACGCGGCTCATCACGGCGCCGGTCGGCACCACGCTCGAGGCCGCGTGCACGATCCTGGCGAAACATCGAATCGAGAAGTTGCCGGTGGTGGACGAGCACATGATGTTGAAGGGCTTGATCACCGTGAAGGACATCGAGAAGCGCATCCGCCACCCGCACGCCTGCAAGGACTCGCTCGGCCGCCTGCGCGTGGCCGCGGCCGTGGGCGCGGCCGGCGATTACCTGGAGCGCGCGCAGGAACTGGTGCGCGCCGGCGTCGACGCGCTGGTGGTGGACAGCGCGCACGGTCACTCCGCTGGTGTGCTCGAGGCGACGCGGGCGCTCAAGCGCGCGCTGCCCGGCACGGATCTGGTGGTGGGCAACGTCGGAACGGGCGAGGGCGCGAAGGCCGTGGCCGACGCCGGTGCCGACGCCGTCAAGGTCGGCATGGGCCCGGGTGCCATCTGCACCACGCGCGTCGTGACCGGCGCCGGCATGGCGCAGATCACCGCCGTACTTGAGGCGGCCAAGGCGCTCGAGGGCACCGGCGTGCCGGTCATCGCCGACGGCGGCATCAAGTATTCCGGGGACTTCGTGAAGGCGCTGGCGGCCGGGGGCCATACGGTGATGCTCGGGGGCATGTTCGCCGGCACCGAGGAGAGCCCGGGCGAGGTGGTGCTGTACGAGGGCCGCCAGTACAAGGTGTACCGCGGCATGGGGTCGCTGTCGGCCATGGCAGCGGCCAGAGGCAGCCGCGAACGCTACTTCCAGGACAACACCGACGAGTTGTCGAAACTCGTGCCCGAGG
Organism: Candidatus Eiseniibacteriota bacterium; assembly: GCA_043749875.1. Taxonomy (GTDB): domain Bacteria; phylum Eisenbacteria; class RBG-16-71-46; order RBG-16-71-46; family RBG-16-71-46; genus JAIOPA01. The sequence continues at coordinate 11,186 of JAYVCN010000118.1, forward strand.
GCATCGAAGGCCGCGTGCCGCTGAAAGGTCCGCTCGCCGCGACGGTGTTCCAATTAATCGGCGGACTACGCGCAGGGATGGGCTACTGTGGCGTCGGCACGATCGAGGAGCTGCGCACGAAAGCACGCTTCGTGCAGATCAGCGGTGCGGGCCTGCGCGAGAGCCACCCGCACGACGTGAAGATCACGAAGGAGGCCCCGAACTACGAAGCGCGCTGAGTCACGCGCGCAGCAGACGTTTCGCTCGTTCCTGTTTCGTCGCGCCTTCGGAGTGGGAGGTGACCATGCGGCTGACCGGATATCGCCGAGGTAATTCCACGGTGCGGTTCATGATCGAGCAGACGGCCAGGCGACGCATGTATTCCGCGCTGTCACCGGAACGCGAAGCCGCAGGGGATCCCGCGAGCGAAGGGGCCGTGCGCCGCTGGAGCCGGGAGTTCTTCGAGCAGTTGAATGCCGCGCTGCTGCCGCGCATGGCGCATATCGCCGACACGCCCGAGGGCCAGTTGCGGTATTACGGTTCGCGGGCCATGAGCGTGTGGGCGTTCGTGAGCGAGCACGCCGTGGCACTCGCCTACGAGCATGCCGAGAACCCCGCGCAGATCCGCGAGCGCGCCCGCCGCTGGCTCGCCTGCCTGACCACGCGCACTGCCCCCGGCCTCGCTTCGTCGCACTGGGGACATCCGGTCTACGGCGCGCGGCTCGATCCGCTGAGCGGCGAGCTCGACGTGGTGTGGGCGTTCCCGGGCGAGTGGTGCGACGCTGTGGTGAACGCCGCGCTGCCCGCGCGCGAGTGGGACATGCCGCAGAGCTGGAGCGCGGCGACGGGTATGGTGGCGGCTGGCTGACTCGTGTCCATCGAGACGCCTCGGCAGGCGAACAATCTCATCTGGATCCTCGTCGGCGCGATTGCAATCAGCCTCGCCGCGATTGCGGCGCTGAATTTCCGCTTTGGCGGGATTTGCGCCAACGAGATCCTGGCGACGGTCCCATCGCCCGATGGAACGCTCAAGGCGGTGGTGTTCCAGCGCGACTGCGGCGCCACAACGGCGTTCTCGACTCAGGTCTCCGTTCTTCGTGCTCACGAGACACTCCGCGAAGATGGCGGAAACCTGTTCGTCGCCGACTGCGACCACGGCGCCGCTCCATCGGGCCCTGGCGGAGGCCCCGAGGTCCGCGTCAACTGGTCCAGTCGGCGCGGGCTCACAGTCGCATGTCACAAACGTGCGCGAGTGTTCAAGGAGAACACGTGGCTGTGGGGCGTGTCCGCCAGCTACACCAAGTTCGATTGACGCAGGCCGAGCACCCAGCGGCCGAAACGCCGATTGCGAGGGGTCAGGCCACCCGGCGCCGCTTGGGGGCGTCGAACAGCCGCGCCAGGTCTCGGCGAGAGGCACCCAGCGCGAGCAGCGAGTTGACCAGGAGGTCCAGAGACACGGTCGGGTTCCCAGTTTCCATTTTCGCGACGCGGGATTGGCTCGAACCCACCAGCTTCGCAAGCGTGGTCTGGGTCATCTTCTTCTTGAGCCGCAGGGCCCGGAGCCCCGCAGCCAGCCCGATGCGGAGGTCGATGTACGCTTCTTCGGCCGGTGTGAGTCCGAGGAAGTCAGCCGCCGAGCCAAATCTCCAGCCCTTCGCCTCTAGCCTCCGCCGCTTCTCATCATTCATCGTCGTGCTCCTGGAAATGGCGTCGGCAAGCTTTGATCACCGAACGAGGTGTCGCGCGGGTCTTCTTGCTGAATACATCCGCGATCAGGATCTGGTCCTCATCGACGCGGTAGACAATCCGCCAAGTGACGCCGACGTCGACAACCCGTAACTCATGGCAACGAGGCCCGATCATTGACATCGGGCGAGAGTGGGGCATGTGCAGTTGATCTCGATGCTGGAGTCGACGCAACATGAAGCCAGCCACGTGGCGCGCTAAGTTCGAAAACGGCGGGGACTTGACCTCGCCGTGGAGCCAGACCAGGAGGCGATCGTTTTCGTTCAACTCAGTCCAGTGTATGTCAGCATTGACATACTTTCAATCCCCCTTCCGGCCCCAGGGGGCAGCGGCCCAGCAAGAACCCTGCGCAGACTTGCCGCCGAAGCGAACACCGGACCAGCCCGGCGGTTGCGGCGCGCCGGGCGGCTCGCTCGGCGGCAGTCACAGCCCGCCGCTCGTCTCAGAGATGCAGCCCGACTCCGCCGAACACGCCGTGGTCCGTGGTCCCGTGCGCATGCCCGGCGGCCACGCCGAGCGACAGCCCGACATGTCTGCCGAGGTCGGCCGAGAGCCCGCCATTCACGGTGGTGAGCCACGGGTAGCCCGGCTCCCGATCCACGATGCTCACCAGCTCGACCCAGCCGGACAGCTGTGGCGCCAGCGAGCGATCGAGCTTGAGTGAATCGACGAAACGCAGGTGGTGGCCGGTGCCCGCGGCGTCCGCGAGCGTCGCCACCTGGGCCATCGCCCCGAGCGTCACCTCGAGCGGGAGCGATGCCGAGAGCGGCACCGCGAGCGCCGCCCCGTAAACCGTGGCGAGCGGCGACGCGGCCGAACCCGGCAGCGTCAGCGTCGCCACCAGCCCCATGGCGACACCCGCGCTGTCCACGCCGAACAACGTGTGGCGTGCCGCGAGCGCACCGCCACCGAATCCGCCCGGGTTCGTCTCGCCCGTCACCGGACCCGTCGTGAGCCCGAGCCCCGACCACGCATCGAGCGTGGCCCCGAGCGCCCAGCGATGCGCGAACCCGCGCGCGAACCCGATGCCGCCGGCGTCCACGCTCCTGGACCGAATCGTGTCGAGCCGCGCCGCAGAGACCGAGACTTCTCCCGCCGCGATCTCGAGCCGCCCCTCGCCGATCGTGAACGGACTCTCCGTGACCTGCGTGAACGAAGTGCACAGGTCACGCAATGTGCCGTCCCCAAGCATCGCGACGATGCGCCCCTTCCCACTGGAGCTGCCGGCATTGCCGCGCCCGCCCCCATGCCCCGCCCCCGGAACCGTGGTCGGCGACCCCGGCCCCCCAGAGGCGCGAGCGCTCCCAGCAACAAGCACGAGCGACAGCAGGAACCGCGCAAGCACAAACCGCGACCGACCGAGATTCACAGGCTTCCTCCAAGAAGACATCGCTCCCCAAGTATCGGCCAACGCCCCCCTCCAACCACACCCGCTTCTATCACCCAACGAGTGCTTCGGTGATGCAGCCTTATCACGATGGTCGAGCGGCGGGCCAGGCGGAGTGCGAATCAGGCGAGTCGCGCGCAGGCCGGAGCCATGGAATGGCGTAGGCCGTTAAGCGCGCGTCAGGGAGGGCCAGCCATGGA
>JAYVCN010000119.1:0-4432 GCA_043749875.1 Candidatus Eiseniibacteriota bacterium
CGCGCGCGCGCTTCCCGATGGTGCGCGAGCATGGGGCGCAGTGGCGGCGCGTGACCTGGAACGAGGCGCTGCAGCACATCGCCGACAGCATCGCCAAGACGGTGCGCGAGCGCGGCGCCGACAAGGTCATGGTGCTGTCGAGCGCGCGCGGCACCAACGAGGAGAACTACGTGGCGCAGAAGTTCGTGCGCGCCGGCCTCGGCACGCACAACATCGATTGCTGCGCGCGCGTGTGCCACGCGCCCACGGCGGCCGCCATGCGCATGTCGTTCGGCACGGGCGCCGCGACGGGCGCATTCGAGGACATCGATGTCACGCAGACCATCCTGATCTCCGGCAGCAACGCGCTCGAGGCGCACCCGGTGGTGGGTGTCCGAATCCGGCGAGCGGTGCGCAGGGGCGCCAAGCTCATCGTCATCGACCCGCGGAAGGTCGGCCTGGCGCAGATCGCAGACCTGCACCTGCCCATCACGCCCGGCGCCAACGTGGCCATGTTCCACTCCATGGCGGCGGTGATCGTGGAGGAGGGGCTACAGAACGACGAATTTATTTCGCGTCGCACAGAGGGCTACGAAGCCTATGCCGAATTCCTGAAGGGGTACCGCCCGGAGATCGTCGAGCCCATGACCGGCGTTCCCGCGGCGCTCGTGCGCGCCGCCGCGCGCATGTACGCCACCGGCAGCCCGAGCATCTCGTTCCACGGGCTCGGGCTCACCGAGAACGTGCAGGGCACCGAGGGCATCGTGGCGCTGTCGAACCTGGCGCTCTTGACCGGTAACGTCGGCAAGCCCGGCACCGGCATCAACCCGCTGCGCGGCCAGAACAACGTGCAGGGCTCGGCGCACATGGGGAGCGATCCCAACTACTTCACCGGCTACGACCCCATCTCCAACCCGGCGGCGCGCACGCGGTTCGAGACGTTCTATGGCGTCAAGTTGCCCAAGGAGCGCGGGCTCGATGCCGTGCAGCTCGTGGAGGCCGCAGAGGCCGGCAACCTGGACGTGTTGTGGGCCATCGGCTACGACATCATGCAGAGCCACGCGGACATCGTGCGCACGCAGAAGGTGCTGGAGAACGTGCCGCTGGTGATCGTGCAGGACCTGTTCATGAACGAGACCGCGCGCGCCATCGGCACCGTGTTCCTGCCCGCGGCCGCGAGCTTCGAGAAAGACGGCACGTTCATGAACAGCGAACGCCGCATCCAACGCATCCGCAAGGCCGTCGAGCCAGCCGGCGAGGCCGTGGCCGACTGGGTCCCGGTGTGCGAGGTGGCGAAGCGCATGGGCATGAAGGGCTTCGACTACACGAGCGCCGAGGAGATCTGGAACGAGGTGCGCTCGGTGTGGCCGGCGGGCGCCGGCATCTCGTACGCCAAGATGGACCGCGAGGGCGGTATCCAGTGGCCGTGCCCCGACGAATCGCACCCCGGCACCGTGCGGCTGCACGTCGACACGTTCACGCTCGGCGACCGCGCGCCGTTCCATCGTCCGGAGCAGCTGGCGCTGCAGGAGCCGCCGACAGCGGAGTTCCCGCTGCTGCTCGTGACCGGCCGAACGCTATACGCCTACAACGCCGGCACGATGACCGACCAGACGCGCAACCTGGAGCTGCGCCCGATCGATACGCTCGACCTGCACCCGGACGACGCCGACCGGCTCGGCATCGCCGACGGCGACACGCTGCGCATCGTGAGCGCCTGGGGTGAAGCGCAGCTGCCCGCTCGGCGCGATACGCGCGTCAAGCGGGGAGAAGTCTTCTGCACGTTCCACACCCCGTCCGCGCACGTGAACCGGCTGCTGGGACCGCACCGCGACAACAAGGTGAACACGCCGGCCTACAAGCGGACGGCGGTGCGGCTGGAGAAGGTGGCGAGGGCGAACGGAGCAGCGGCGAGCTGAGGGTGGCGGGCAGCGGGGCGGCTAACGACCTGCCGCTTCTCAGCTTCCGCGAATCTACCGTTCCGCGCGTTCACGACCACGAGTCGCTGGAGCGCATAGGGAAGCGTGACGGCGTGCGCTTGCCAATCCACGTCATCAGCCCGTCCGGCCTCCAGCGCCAGCTCGTGGTAGACCGCAGCGGAGTCCTGTCGTCCGAGCCGTTCCCGGGCACTGGCCACCGACCAAGGGTGGTTTCTCCGACGCGAGCGTGCCCCACGCGGGAGGACCGACTGGCCACCCTTTGCCGTCATGCAGGGCTGCTCGCCACGGGCGCAGCCTTCACCCGTGCGGCCCGCTCCCGACCCTGCTCGCGCTTGCCAGCCATGAGCTCGTGGCCGTACACCAGCTCCGCCTCGTAGTGGTTATGCACTCGGCAGCGCAAGCGCAAATTGTCCACGGTCGACTCCCCTCCGCGCGCGACAGGGTCCACGTGGTCTCCACGCGGGTGCGCGCTTCACAGCGCCGCCCGGAGTCGCTCACGAACGTGCATTGACCGCCATCGCGCTTCCAGACCGCGCGCTGGACCTCAGCGGGGATATTTCGGCTGTCCGTGCTGCCGCGCATCGGGCGCGCGTGAACGCAGTCTGCGAACTTCTGCTGCTTGAGCCGGACCCACCTTCGGTGGGTGCCCCCCATCTCGCCCAGAGCGCGTTGGAGCACGGCCTCGACATCGCCCGAGGGGATCACGTGACCGAGAAGCTCCTGCGCCTCGCGCAGCAGATCGTGCGTGACCTGGCCCATGGTGAGCTGAAGCGCGAACCGAGCGGGTGAGCACGGCGTGAGTCTCGGCCGCATCGCGGGCGGCGTCGCAAGTGGCACCGTGCAAGCCACTGCATTCGCGCCAGTCGATGGGACAACGGGTTCTGGAACCAGTTCCATACAGGTCGGCGTATTCTGGGCGATGGATGGGTCCACTGGCCGCGCGGCCAGTGCTTCGCTCGCGGGCGGAGCAATCGCCCGCACCAGCGTCGGCAGATCGGGCTTCGGGAAGCGCTCGGCCAGCAAGAGCTCGATCTGTGCCTTCGTCTTGTGCGTGGCCGCCGCGATCAGCTCGTCAGCCGTTGCTGGGTTCAAGTACGGCGCCCGCAGCACCACGGCCGTCAGATGCAGCCGGCCCTCCGCCAGTGCGGGGAAGAGGGCGGGGAACCGCCGCGCCGCTCGCGCCGCCTGGATGCGCTTGTACGCCATGTCCTCGGACATGTGGTGCTCGTACACCCAGTATATGAACATCGACGGATAGGACGCCGGCACAAATAGCTTCCGGAAGTCGACCTCGCCGAGATCGGCCAGAACCGTGGCCGTGTTGGTGCGATCCTGTGAGAGATGACTGGCGAGGTTACGCAGCAGGACATCATTCTTGAGGTGAACACGTGAATAGGTTGTCATGATGGATCCCCGCGGCCAAGGACGGTCGCGGGGGCAGCATTATTTCTAACATGCGGCGTTGCGGCAGCCGTGGAGGCCCGAGCGTCTCGCTTGGAGCAGCGCGGACGAGAAGGTTTCGCAATGCAGCAGCGCGACGCCGCCAGCGCCCGCGCTACGCACGCTGGCGAGTGCTGCGCGGAGGGGTCGTGGGTCGCCGGAAAGTGCGCCCGAAAGTCTGTCAACAGAATTCGTTTGGTCCGAAACGCCACGAGTACGAACGACGCGTTGACCACGATGATTCCAATGTGAACCCCTGCTCGCACAAGCCCCGGTGATGCGACTAGAGCGGGGGGCGGGGGCGTCGAACCGAGCGGCCAACCCCCTTGCGAGGCGACACGGGAAGCCAAGCCCACGAAGAATTGCCGCACCTGCGCCGGAACGTGGCCCCCCCAAGAAAGCAGTTGGCCCGGCTCGGGTCCGGCTCTAGTCTCGACAGGTGAATATCAGGCCCGGTGCCAGCACTGGGCCTTCGTGGGGGTCGCCTGTGGGGCTGCCCGGGACCCAGTCCGCCCCGGACCCACGCTCGCGACGGCCACGTCGTCACTTCCCGGACCAACCGCTGCAACCGACGGACTGGTTTCCGTGCAGCGTGCGCAGGTGCTCATGATCGATTGCTTCGAATCGACAATCCAACGCCGTTCGAACTTCCTGACGTGCGTACGCCTCATAACGTTAGCCTTCCTCGCCCTCGTGGCGGTCGCCGCGATCCCGGGGGCGACGCGTGCGGCCCCGCTGTTCGCCTCGGCCTATCTCTCATTTGATACCGGGAGCCGTCCGTTCTCGGTGGCTACCGGAGACCTGAATGGCGATGGATTCCTCGACATGGCGGTGGCGAACCAGTCGGGCGACCTGGTTTCGGTGCTGCTTGGCAACGGGGACGGCACGTTCGCGATGAAGCGCGATTTTCCCACGGGGATCGGTCCGATCTCCGTGGCGATCGCGGACCTGAACGGGGACGGTACGCCGGACCTGATCGTCTCCGGCGGGAACGACGCGGCGCTGTCGTCGTTCCTGGGGAACGGCGACGGCACGTTCCGCTTCGTCGACAGTTGGCCCGCGGGGAACAATGC
>JAYVCN010000120.1:0-5793 GCA_043749875.1 Candidatus Eiseniibacteriota bacterium
GCGTCCCAGCCACTGACGATGGATCGAAAATACGGCCACGTCGCTGCCAGGCCCGCAAGCATCGCGGCCGCGAGCAGCAGCGGGCGCGACGCGGGACCCAGGCGCGGGTCCCGGCGGGCGAGCACGGCGAGCAGCAGGCACGCGCCGACGCTCACCGGGATCACGGACAGCCCGACGACACTGTGGAACAGCATCATGCCGGCCGCGGCAGCGAATGCCACCAGCAGCCAGCGCCACGGCGGGGGAGTGCCGCGCTCAGAGGAGTCACGCGCGTCCCCGAGCCAGCGCACCGCAGCCCACAGCGACAGCAGCAGCAGCAGGTAGGCATAGCCGAGTGCGGTGCCGAGCATGAACTTGTCCCACGAGTTGACCATCCATGCGAACGGTGCGCACAGCTGGCGCATCACCTCGACGCCATCGAAGTGCGTCCCGGACAGGATGCGGCGCACCTCGGCCATGCCGCGCACCTCGCCGTGCAGCGCGCGCAGCAGCCACAGCGGCCACAGCAGCAGCGCGCCGGCGTTCAAGCCCGTGAGCAGCAGCGGCAAGGCGGCGCGTGCCGCCACGCGCTCGCGCCACAGCGCCCACGCCACCTGCCAGCCGAGCCACACCTCGAGCGCGATCCAGCACGCGTTCGCGGTCACCATGTGGGTGAACGGCGACGAGTTCGGGCGAAGCGAGTGAAGGAGTGCCAGAAACAAGTTATAGAACCACACGTAATGCAGCGGTTGCCCGGCGAAGCGCGGGTCCTGTGGCGGGAATCCGCGCTCGGCGATCTCCCACACGATGCCGGCATGCACCCAGCTGTCGCTGCGCACGCGCGTCCACGCGTTCACGAGCGCGGGCAGCACCACGAACGCCGCCGCTGCGAGCGCCCAGCCCCAAGCCACGCGGTCGTTCGGCGCGTCGGCTTCGGAGCCGCTCCGCGGCGTGAGCGCGCGCGCTTCCCCGCCCGCGAACAGCAGCCAGCCACCCATCGCCACCAGCCGCGCCGCGGTCTGAAGCGGCTGGCCGGCTTGCACCAGCGTCCAGCCGGCGACCGTGCTCACGAGCGGAGCCAGCGCCACGCCGAGCGTCCACCGCGTGGCGGCAGGCGATGCGGGCAGGAACAATCGCGCGAGCGCCAGCCCCGGGAACACCCCCAGCCACACGAACGCCGCGACATCGCCGGCAGGGCCCGGAACGAATAGTCCGATGAGCCCCAGCACGAACGTCGCCGCCACCGGCCACACACTGGCGGCCAACCTCACGTGCTCGCGGCCCCGGAGCCCGGCTCGGAGCGGGGTGAGGAGGCAGCACTCGTCCCCGCCTCGCCGCCGGACAGGAACTCGGTCAGGCGCGGGAACGCGCGCTGGACTCCGAGTGCTGCGAGCACGAGCATCTGCGGTTCGATGGGGATGCGATAGCGGGTCTGCGTGAAGAAGAACGAGTAGAACACCGCGCTTGCCAGTACGACCGTGGCCAGCAGGATCCGGCCGTCGCGGGGTCCCGCGCCGAAGCCGAGGCCGAGAATGGACAGCGTGAGCAGGGCCAGGAAGTAGAGCCCACCCAGGTAGAGCACGAGCGGCTGTGTGAATCGATTCTCCGATTGCACGCGGTCCGGTACCGGGCGGAAGAAGTGCAGGAACTCCCACGCCCAGTCGTGGATGTACGACAGCGGGGCATGCGCGAACAGCCGGCCTTCGTGCTGCACCAAGGCCTGCGGCGACAATGCTTCAAACGGCGTGTCGGGGGGGAAGTGCACCCAGCGCTCGTGCGCCAGCACCGGATCGGTGCGCGCGGCGTACAGCACCGTTTGCGCCTTGCGCATGAACACGCCGTCGCCACCCAACTGTTGCATCGTGAGCAGGTAGGGCAGCGCCAGCGCGGCCGCGATGATGGCGGCCACGGCCAGTGCGCGCGCCAGTGGTGCGCCCATGCGCGGGAGCCGCAGCAGCAGCCACACGCCCACCGCGCCCGCGGGCGCGAGGAACACCTGGTCGGTGAGCCAGCCGAGCGCGAACAACAGCCCCAGCCCCACGCCGGACCTGCCGTTCGGGCGCTCGCTCAGGTCCCAGGCCACGAGCGTGAAAGAGGCCAGCAGCAACATGTAGAGCGTGGTCGGGTAGAGCAGCCCGGACACGAACACGATGGTGGGCGCCAGCGCGATTCCCATGGCTGCCACAGCCGCGGCGGGGCGGCCGCCGAGGCGCCCGGCGAGACGCGACACGACCACCATCAGGCCCACCGCCATCCCCAGTTTGAACAGGCGCGTCACGAAATAGTTGCCCTCGCCGCCGATCCAGAATGTGAACGCCATGAACAGCGGATACAGTGGTGCGCGCGGGCTCGTTCGGTCCAGGCCGATGCCGTGCAGGATGCGAAGCGCCGCGGCCTCGTATTCGATCGTGTCGCCGAAGTAGTAGCGATTTCCGAGCGACAGGATGTGGGCCAGTCGCAGGAGCGTGCCGATGGCGATCCAGCCCCAGGGCGAACGGATCAGCTGCAGCAGCGGTGCGCGCAGTTGTCTCATGCGGCCTTGCCCTCGTCCGCTGCGGCTCGCGCCCACGGCGTCGCGGCGATGAGCAGGCCAAACAGTCCGGGCACGAGCGTGGACACACCGAACAGCAGCAGCGAGAACACGGCCCCGATCGTGGCGCCCGCACCGAACTGGCGGAACACCGCCGCGCTCACGTGCTCGCGCAGTCCCAGCCCGCCGAGCGCGACCGGGAGGTTGCCGAGCAACGGGATGACGGGAAGCCCGAGCAGCAGCCGCGGCGATGCGCCCGGGGCGAGGTCACGCAGCAGCAGCCACGCGGCGCCGTACATGAACACGTAGAAGAACCCGCCCCACGCGAAGCTGGCCATGCTCGCGCCCCCCTGGAGCAGGCTCCGTGAGCTGTCACCCCAGCGGCTGGCCGGAGCAGCGAGGAACGGCAGCACACGCCCCGCGAGGCGCGCTGCAGCCGGGCTCCCGAGCAGCACGACGCCCGCGACCGTGAACGCCACCAGCCCGAGATACGCCCACAGCAGCGGTCCGCGCCAGGCCGCCACCAGCACGAACGCGGGCACGCACAGGAGCTCGAGAATGAGCACGTCGGCGACGCGGTCCCAGACGACAGACGCCAGCATCGCCGAGCGGGACCCGCGCAGGTGCAGGACGCGCGCGAACTCCCCGACGCGGCCGGGCGTCACCAACCCGTACAACGTTCCGACCAGCGTCAGGCGGTAGCTCGCCCGGGTGGACAGCGAGATGCCGCATCGCCCGAGCAGCATCGACCAGCGCTGCGCGCGCCCCAGGTAGCCGACCATCACCAATGCGACAGCCGCGATCAACGTGAACGGGCTGACCCGGCGGAACGCCGCGCCGGCATCTTGCAGCGGCACCTGCCGGACGAGCACCGCCAGCAGCACGACCGAGACCGCCAGTTGCAACAGCAAGCCCGCATGCGCGCGGTTCATGGCGAGACCTCCGCCCGCGGCCGGGCCAGCACCTGCGTCCACGGCAGCGGCGTGCGCGTGCCGACGATGTCGAGCCGGGTGGCGAGGAAACGCAGGATCGATCCCCGGCTCCAGTGATGCAGGTGGCCGTCGGTGTTGCCGAGCGAGGACCAGTACTGGCCACGGGCCAGATTCAGGATGCGCCAGATCGGCTCGCGTGGAACGGTGACCAGCACGTGCCCGGTCGCGGCGGCGCACACCGCCCGCAGCGCCCGCTCGGGATCGTCCACATGCTCGAGCACCTCGCACGCCACCACCAGGTCCCATGGCCCGAGCGAGGCGGAGTCGTACACCGAGCACACCCGGAACTCGAGCGCGGGCTGATTCCGCCGCGCCACGTCGATGATCGCGGCCGAGAAGTCGGTACCCAGCACGCGCGCGCCCGGGAAGAACCGCGCCAGAGCCGCGGTGACGTAGCCTTCGCCGCAGCCCACCTCGAGCACCGAGCGGACCGAGCCCACGCTCCCGAGCAGGCTGAACATGGAGCGCTCGAAGCCAGCCATGAGCATGCGCACGACTGGATTCCTGGACGCATGCTTGTTGTAGCGGTTGCCGACGACGACGCCCGCATCGAGCTGCGGCACGGATCTCATGCCCGATCCTTGCCCGGGCGCTCGATGTCGAGACGCTGCAGGCGCGTGTTGACGACGATCTCCTCGAGCAGCAGCCGGTTCATCGCGATCAGGTCCGCGAGCACCCCCAGCGCGACGAAAAGCGTGGCGATGATCGCGAGCACCCCCGCCAGCGTCAGCGACTGCACGTGCCCGGTCGGTCCCGGCGTGGTGAGGTAGATCATCAGGAAGCGTGCGAACAGCGCCAGTGCGCCGGCCCCGAACAGCGCCGCGAGCCACAGGAAGAAGCGCAGCGGCTGGTAGAGCAGCGTCACGCGCATCATGGTGCCGAGCGAACGCGTGATGTACGAGCCCATGCCGCGGAACAGCCGCGACTCGCGCAGCTTGCCGTTGACGCGGATCGGCACGTGCGCGAGCGTGATGTTCTTCTGGCTCGCCTGGATCAGCGTCTCGAGCGTATAGGTGAAGCCGGTGAGCACGGTGAGTCGCAGCGCGGCCTCGCGGCTGTAAGCGCGAAAGCCCGACGTGGCATCCGGCACGTCGGTGTTCGCGAGCCAGCGCACCACGCCACTGCCGAGCCGCTGCAGCAGCTTCTTGGCCGGCGAGAAGTGCGCGATGGAGTCGATGGGCCGGGTGCCCACCACCATGTCGGCGCGGTGGGCGAGGATCGGCTCGACCAGCTTGCCGATGTCGGCCCCCTGGTACTGGTTGTCGGCGTCGGTGTTGACGATGATATCCGCGCCCATGGCGAGCGCCTCGCGCAAGCCAGCGTCGAAGCCGCGCGCAAGGCCGCGCCGCGCGGGGAAACGCAGCACGCGGTGAACGCCATGCGCACGCGCCACCTCGCTGGTGCGGTCGCTGCTGCCATCATCGATGACCAGGAGCTCGATGGTGTCCACGCCGGGCAGGAGTTTGGGCAACTCGGCGAGCGTCACCGGCAGCGTCGCCTCCTCGTTCAGGCACGGGATCTGGATGACGAGCTTCATGCCGGACCCATCCTTTGGATGGGTGCCCCCGACCTGACGCGGGGTGGGACCCGCCACGCTTCGGGCCGTGCGCCGGCGCCATCGATCCACGTGCGGTGCCAGAGCTCGAGCGTCAAGAGCGTCCACAGTTCGCGCGCACGATCGCGCCGGCCCGACAGGTGGTCGTCCACCGTGCTGCGCAGTGCCGCGGCGTCGAACCAGCCGCGCTCGAGGCAGCGCGGGCTCAAGAGCGTGTCGGCGAGCAACTCGCGCAGCGGGCCGCGGAACCACGGCGACAAGGGCACGGTGAAGCCGACTTTCTTCCGCGTCACGACCTCCGCGGGCAACAACCGGCGGGCCAGGCGCTTGAGCAGCACCTTGCCTTCGAATCCGCGGATCTTGTGCTCCGGTCCGAGACGCATCGCCCACTCGATCAATGGCAGGTCCAGGAGCGGCACGCGAGCCTCGACCGAGGCCGCCATGCTCATCTTATCCATCTTCACCAACAGGTCATCGGCCAGCCACAGGCGTACGTCGACATCCAGCATGCGGTCGAGCGCCGAACCCGCCCGGCTGTCGGCCAGCGCCGCCCGGAATGGTTCCACGCCGGCCGCAGCATGACGGCCAAGTCCTTGCGAGACAAGGCGGTCGCGCTCGGCGCCCACAAAGCCGGCGAACCACGACGCGAGCCGCTCGGGCTCGTCGCGGAAGCGGGCGGCGCGGCCGACCACCTGGAGCTTGCGAAACGCGAACGGCAGCCGGTCCACGACCCCGGA